>CAXUGZ010000060.1:0-7827 GCA_964250685.1 uncultured Sphingomonadaceae bacterium | reverse complement strand
CCGACAGGCGATGCACCAGCCGCGCCACCGCCGCCGGATTGGTGCCGAAATGCGCGTGGAGGTGGCTGACGCCGTCGAGCCGCCGCGCGATCCAGCATGCCTCGACCAGATAAGCCATGTGCCGCGCGATCTGGCGCGGCGCGTATCCCGCCATACACAGCGCGATCGCCGCCGCGCCGAGCCATCGCCCCGGCCGGGTCAATGCGAGCGCGAGGCAGGCGCCGATCAGCGCCGGTGCGCCCTGCTGCAGCACGACGAGCGTCCGGGCGGCCTCGGCGCGGTCCTGCGCGTCGGGCAGATCGCCATCGGGCGCCCTGATCGAGAAGCGCCGCACGGTGCCGCCGGCCGCCTCGATCCCCAGGATCTCGCGGCGGATGAAGCTGTGGCTGACCGCGGGATAATGGTTGACCAGATACGCGATCGTCATCGGTCCCGCCGCTCCCCTTGGCGCCGCCGTCTATCCGACCTGCCGGGGCCGGTCCACCGCGGCCCCTTCAAAACGGCAGCTTGAACCCGGGCGGGAGCGGCAGGCCGGCGGTCATCTTCGCCATCTCGGCCTGGCCGGCGGCATCGGCCTTGCCGCGCGCATCGTTGATCGCCGCGGCGACCAGATCCTCCAGCATCGGCTTCTCGGAGGGTGCGAGCAGGCTGTCGTCGATTTGGACGCCGATGATGCGGCCCTTGGCGGTGGCCCTGATCCGCACCAGCCCGCCGCCGGCGGCGCCCTCGACCTCGATCTTGTCGAGCGCGCCTTGCGCGTCGCTCATCTGCGCCTGGATCGTCTGCGCGGCCTCCTGCGCAGCCCTGAGCAGGTCGTTCATGTCCTTCATCGTGCGGCACTCCTTGGATCGTCGATCAGTTCGGCATCGGGGAAGGCGGCGCGCACGGCGGCCACCAACGGCGCGGCGAGGATCGCGTCGCGCGCCGACTTCTCCGCCGCCTGCGCCTGCTCGTGCAGGCTGGGCGATGCGGCGCCCTCGCCGATCGAGACCTGCCACGCGACACCGGTCGCCTTCCTGAGTGCCACGGCGAGATCGCGGACGAAGCCGCGCACCGCGTCGACCGCGCGCGGCTTGACCGGCTGGAGCACCAGTTCGGGCGCGGCGAGCCGCACGAGGCGGTAGCAATCGCTGAGCTGCTGCGCGAACCAATGCTCGCCCGCGCGCTCCAGCGCGGCGACCAGAGCGGGCAGATCGAGCAGCGGCGCCTGCCTTTCGACCGGCGCGGGTGCGGCAACCGGCGCCGCCACGGCCTCGCCCGCCTGGAGCCGCCGCGCGAGTTCGCCGGGATCGGGGAGCTGGCTGGCGTGGACCACGCGCAGCAGCGCCATCTCCGCCGCCTCGCGCGGGATCGGCGCCGCCAGCACCTCGTTGTGCCCCTTGAGCAGGAGCTGCCACAAGCGGTGCAAGGTCGCGAAGCCGAGCCGCGACGCCCAGTCGGCGAACGCCTCACGCTCCTCCGCCGACAGCGCGACGTCGGCGGCGCCGCCCGCCTTGGCGCGGGTGACGCCGTGGACGGTCTCGAGCAGGCCGCGCAGCAAGGCCGCGGGCTCGACGCCGAGCGCATCCTGCTGCGCGATGCCCGCCAGCACCGCGCCGATGTCGGCGGCGAGCACCGCGCCGAACAGCCGCCGGATCGCGCCGCGATCGGAGAGGCCGAGCATGTCGCGCACCTGCGCCGCCTCGACCGTGCCGCCCTCGGCGCCGGCATGCGCGATCGCCTGATCGAGGATCGACAGCCCGTCGCGCGCCGAGCCTTCGGCCGCGCGCGCGATCAGCGCCAGCGCCTCGGGCTCGGCGGCGACGCCTTCCGCCGCGGCGACCATGCCGAAATGATCGGCGAGCAGATCGGCCGGGATGCGCTTCAGATCGAAACGCTGGCAGCGTGACAATACCGTCACCGGCACCTTGTTGACCTCGGTGGTGGCGAACAGGAACTTCACATGGCCCGGCGGCTCCTCCAGCGTCTTGAGCAGCCCGTTAAAGGCCGCCTTGGACAGCATGTGGACCTCGTCGATCACATAGACCTTGTAGCGCGCCGAGACCGCCGCGTAGCGCACCGCCTCGATGATCTCGCGCACGTCGTCGATGCCCGTGTGGCTGGCGGCATCCATCTCGATGACGTCCATGTGCCGCCCCTCGGCGATCGCGACGCACGAATCGCATACGCCGCACGGATCGATTGTAGGGCCGCCCTGCCCGTCCGCCCCGATGCAGTTGAGCGCCTTGGCGATCAGCCGCGCGGTCGAGGTCTTGCCGACCCCGCGCACGCCGGTGAGCAGGAAAGCGTGCGCCAGCCGGTCGCGCCGGATCGCGTTGGCGAGCGTCTGCACCATCGCATCCTGCCCGATCAGCTCGGAAAAGCTGCGCGGCCGGTATTTGCGCGCGAGCACGCGATAGGGTTGCGCGGAGTCGGACACGAATGCCGACCTAGCGGCTCACGACCCCAGCGTCATCCCGATCATGCGGCGATCGCCCAATCCCCGCCCGCGCGCACCACCCGCTCGCGCGCCTCGTTCAGCAGGGTCACGGTGACGGTGCGCGCCGCGTTCGCGTCGCCGTTGCGGATCTGGCCGAGCCCGGCGGCGCCGTGCAGGCGCGGGTCGATCCCGCCATACATCCGCGCGACCATCGCGGGGACCGGCTGCGGCGCCTCCCCCAGCAGATCGAGGATCTGGCGCTCGCGCTGGCGGCGGTGCGCGGCGACGGCGGTGACGAAGCGCCTGGGCTCGGTCACGGCATCGCCGTGCGCGGGATAATAGATGCGGTCGTCGCGCGCGAGCAGCCGATCGAGGCTCGCCATGTAGTCGGCCATGTCGCCGTCGGGCGGCGACACCACCGTGGTCGCCCAGCGCATGATATGATCGCCCGAGAACAGCACGCCCGTCCCGTCGAGCGCGAAGCACAGATGGTTCGAGGTATGGCCCGGCGTCGCCACCGCGCGCAGCGTCCAGCCCGCGCCGGCGACGCTCTCGCCATCCGCGAGCACGCGATCGGGCACATATTCCTCGTCGAACGAGGCGTCCGCGCGCGGACCCGAATCGCGCAAGGCCAGCGGGGCGCAGCCGATGATCGGCGCCCCCGTGGCGGCCTTGAGCATGCGGCTCGCCGGGCTGTGATCGCGGTGCGTGTGCGTGCACAGGATCGCTGTGACGCGCTCGCCCCGCGTCGCGGCGAGGATCGCATCGACATGCTCGGGCAGATCGGGGCCGGGATCGATCACCGCCACCTCGCCCTGCCCGACGAGGTACGTCTGCGTCCCCGTATAGGTGAAGGGCGACGGATTACCGGCGAGCACGCGGCGCACCAGCGGCTCGACCGTCGCGACCTGATCTTCGTTTGCCATCGCCGCCATGTGGCCTTCCCGCGCCCGATTGTGAAGACCACCCCGCCGTAATGGCTTGCGGCGCGGGGATGCTGGTCGTCTCGGTTTCTATGCAGGCACTGCCGCGAGCTGCGCCGCTGGCGGCCGCGGCCGCACCGATACCGACAGCTCAACGTCCCGATCGAGCCGGCCCAGGATCGAAACGAGCCGATCGATCGTAAACCGGCCCAGATTGACGTTGCGGATCCGCGAAAAGTCGGCCGCCGCGATGCCGGTCACGCCATGCGCGGCACGGACGCTGAGCTTGCGCTCGTCCAGCGTCTTGATGATCTCGGCCGCCAGCAGCGCCTTGGTCTGACGGACCTCCGGATCGGGCAGGCCGAGGTCGCGGAACAGGTTGCCGCTCCCTTCGATTATGGTCATGTCGTCGTCGCTGCTCATGGCTTCAGCTCCTCCTTGAGACGTTTGATCCGCTCGGCCACCAAGTCGATCTCGGTCTTTGGGGTGGCGATCCGCTCCTGGACTTCTTCTGGAAGGCGTGAACGACGTAGATCGCCTCGCCGAGCTGGAGAGCGTAGACGACGCGATACGCATTGCCGCGCTCCCGCAACGCGAGCTCCCATATACCGGAGCCGAGGGCGGCAAGAGGCTTCGCGATCCCAGGCGTCCCGCCATCGGCGATGATTGTCAACGCCTCGATCGCCCTGCCCTGTGCCGCCTCCGGAAAACGCTTAAAATCCCTGAGCGCGCCTTTCGCCCAGCCGATCGGCCGCGTGTTTCTCATGCCGTCAGTATGTTGTCATATGTGACAACGAGCGTCAACCGCACAGTCGCCGCGGCCTTCCGGCGCGCGATTGTGAAGACGCGCCGACGCGATGAATTGCGGCCGGCCGTGATTTGCGGTTAACCTAGATTGGAGGCGGCGCTTCGCGGCCTTCACAAGCAACGGGGATTGCCATGACCAATATCAAGTTTCTGTTCGCCGCCTGCGGGCTGGCGCTCGCCGCGCCGGCGGTGGCGCAAAGCTCGAGCTACACGATGGGCACGGTGTGGCAGGTATCGAGCATCAAGGTCGTTCCCGGCCAGTTCGAGAACTACCTGGATTATCTTGGCGGCAACTGGCGCAAGCAGCTGGAGTTCGGGAAGAAGCAGGGGTACGTCGTCTCGTACCACGTCTTCTCGGTCAACAACCCGCGCGAGGACGAACCCGATCTGATGCTCGCGGTCGAGTACAAGGACTATTTGCCCGTCGCCCAGCAGGTCGAATATCAGAAGCAGTATGAGGCGATGATGGCCGCCGACACGCACAAGATCGACGCCGCTTCGGGCCAGCGCGTGACGATGCGCAAGGAAGCCGGCAGCGTCGAGCTGCAGGAACTCAAGCTGAAATAAGCGCCTGCGGGAAGGGTGTCGGTCAGCCGGCGGCGGCGACACCCTTTGCCTGCAGCAGCTGCGCCAGCTCGCCGCTCTCGTACATCTCCATCATGATGTCCGATCCGCCGACGAACTCGCCCTTGACGTAGAGCTGGGGGATGGTCGGCCAATCCGAATATTCCTTGATCCCCTGGCGCACGCCCTGATCCTGGAGCACGTCGACCGTCGCATATTCGACCTCGAGATGGTCGAGGATCGAGATCGCGCGGCTGGAGAAGCCGCATTGCGGGAACAGCGGCGTGCCCTTCATGAACAGCAGCACGTCGCTGCCCTTGACGGCGGTATCGATGCGGGCGCGGGCGTCGTCGGTCATGGCGATATCCTCAAGGAAGCGCGGTGGTGAGTTGGAGCGCGTGGAGCACGCCGCCCATCCGCCCGTCGAGCGCGGCGTAGACGCGCTGGTGCTGGCGGACGCGCGGTTGCCCGCGGAAACTTTCGGAAACGACGCGCGCCGCATAATGATCGCCATCGCCCGCGAGATCGGTGATCTCGACGACCGCATCGGGGATCGCGCGGCGGATCATCTCCGCGATGTCGGCGGCGGCCATCGCCATCTATTGCGGCTCGATCAGCTGGCGGCGCGCCTCGACCGTGGCGTCGTGGAGCGCGTCGCGGATGCGCGCCTCGTCGGTGTCGATCCCGGCCGAGACGAGATCGCCGAGCAGCTTGCGCACCACGTCGCCGTCGCCCGCCTCCTCGAAATCGGCCTGCACGACCGCCTTGCAATAGGCCTCGCGCTCCTCGGGGGTGAGCTTCATCAGCCCCGCCGCCCATGCACCCACCAGCCGGTTGCGCCGCGCGGTGATGCGGAACGCCATCTCCTCGTCGCGCGCGAACCTGGTCTCGAAGCCCCGCTCGCGATCCTCGAAGCTGGTCATGGCCGTTCCCCGTAATGCTAGGCCGATCAGATAGGATTGCGCGCCTGTGGACGCAACCGCTAGGAGCGCGGGCCCGCCATCGAAGGACCCGCCCGTGGATCGCCGCATGCTGATCGCCCTGCTGCTCGCCGCATCCGCCGCCGATGCGCGCAGCCCGTCCCCCTGGATCGCGAGCGGCCCGCTCGACAGCCGCGTGATCGACGCGCGCGGCGATCACATGCGCGCGGGGCCTCCCGGGATCGTCGTGCGCGCCAACGGCCGCACGCGCTCGCTCGACTGCGGCGGGGGCAACATCGCGATCGACGGGCACGGCAATCGGCTGACGCTCGCGAACTGCCGGCGCGTGACGATCGACGGCAGCGGCAACCGGCTCCAGGTCGCGTTCGCGCAGCCGGGCAACATCTCGCTGCTCGGCGATCGCAACCAGATCGCCTGGTCCGCCGCGCCCGCGCTGCAGGTGGACCTGTCCGACATCGGCCGCCACAATCACGTCCGCGCGCGCTGAGCGTTCAGAACGGAAAGGACAACGTCACCATAGCGCGATTGCTGGTGAAGCCGCCGACATTCGCACCCTCGGTATGCGCGGCGAGCTTGCCGCTGCCGAACACCCTGGTCTCGGCGCGCAGCGGTTTGCGGTCGTAGCGATCGGCATCCGCCAGCGGGCGCAAGCGGTATTGCTCGTCCACCTCCTCCCGGCCGCACACGACGATATCGCCCGTGGCGGCGGGCGGTCCGCACGGCTGGCGCGGCGCGGCGCCCTTGAGGAAATTATGCGGCGGCAGCGGATCGGGCGGCGCCGGCTCGGCGGCGAGCACGAGCATGCTCAACAGGATCGCCATGCGCGCATGTCCTCGTGCCTATAGCCAGGGCCGCTCCGCCGCCGCATTCGCCTCATAGCCGCCGATCGCGTCCGCCATCGTCAGCGTGAGGCCGATCTCGTCCTGCCCGCGGATCAGGCAATCGCGGCGGAACGGGTCCATGTGGAACGCGAAGCGATCCTGAAACGGGGTGGTGACGGTCTGCGTCTCGAGATCGATCGTGACCGGATCGGTCTTCGCCACCTCCAGCAGCCGGTCGATCGCCGCCTGCGGAAGCACGATCGCGGCGATCCCGTTCTTGAACGCATTGCCCGAGAAGATGTCCGAGAAGGATGGCGCCAGCACCGCCCTGATGCCCATGTCGCCGAGCGCCCATGCGGCATGCTCGCGGCTCGACCCGCAGCCGAAATTGTCCCCCGCGATCAGCACCGGTGCGCCCGCATATTCCGGATCGTCGAACACATTGCCCGGCTCGGCCCGGATCGTCTCGAACGCACCCTTGCCGAGCCCCTCGCGCGTCACCGTCTTGAGGTAATGCGCAGGGATGATGACGTCGGTATCGACGTTCTTGCGCCCGAGCGGATAGGCGCGCCCCTCGACCTGGGTCAGCGGTTCGGTCATTGCAGCACCTCCAGGCCGACGGCGCGGGTGGCCGCCGCGAGATCGTCGTCGAGCGTGGCGAGCGGCAATGCGCGCCGCTCGGCCAGTTCGAGATAGATGGCGTCGTAGACCGTCAGCCCATGCGCGCGCGCCAGCGGCAGGATGCGAACGAACGCCGCGTCACCCTTGAGCACATCGACCTCGATCGGCAGCGCCTCGAGCTTCGTCAGGAAACGGGCGGTAAGATCGAGCGTCGTCTTCTTCCGCCGCTCGCCCATCAGCAAGCCGTTGGCGACCTCCATGTGCCAGTGCGCGGGGACGATCGTGCCGAACATCACCGCGCGCAGATCGATCGCATCGTGCGCCGGGCTGCGCTCGTCCGGAAAGTGCCACGCCAGCGTCATCGACGCATCCAGCACGAAGCTGCTCACTATCTGCGGCCTTGCTCGATGAGCTGCTTGACGGTGAGATCGGGGCCGAGCGGGATCCCGTGCGCGGTGCGGTAGGCGATCCAATCGCGATACGCCTTCACCCGATCCTCCGGCGTCGGCTTCGGCGCCATGCCGCTGAGCCGCGCCACCGCCTTCCCATGGCGCTTGATCGTGATCTCCTCGCCCGCCTCGGCGCGCGCGAGAAGCTCGGAAAAGCGCGCCTTGGCCTCGGCGACGGCATAGGCCGTGATGCGCGCATCCATGCGTTTGACCTCTTTATCCGAAGATCAAGTCATATCACGACGCCGCGGGCGCCGCAACGAGCTCGCGCACGTCGGTCAG
>CAXUGZ010000059.1:0-7843 GCA_964250685.1 uncultured Sphingomonadaceae bacterium | reverse complement strand
CGCGGCGAGGAAGGCGAGGATCGCGTCCTGCTGCGCGGAATCGTCGAGGAAGTTGAGGTGGCCGATGCCGTCGAGCGTCATCAGCCGCGCGCGCGGATTGCGCGCGAGCATCGCCTCGGCCTCATCCGCCGGCAGCACCGGCGAGCGCGCGCCGCGCAGCAGCAGCACCGGGCAGCGCAGCGCGTCCCAGTGCGGCCACAGGTCGAAATCCTCAGGATGCGCTGCGAACTGCGTGGAGAGCGCCGGATCGTAATGATAGCCGACCGCCCCGGGCCCGAGCCGCCGCGACCAGCCCGCGCTCAGCCGATCGATCGCGGCATCGCCGGCGGCGACATGGTCGCGCGCCAGCACGCGCGCGACATGCGCGCGGAACGCCGCCATGTCGGGATAGACCGGCGGCGCCGCCAGCCGCCGGGCGAGCGCATCGCGGAACCGTTCGGGCAGCCCCGGCCCGACGTCGCACAGCACCAGCGCCGCGAGCCGATCGGGCCAGGCGGCGCCGACGACGATGCCGAGGCCGCCGCCCTTCGACGCGCCGATCCACGCCGCCCGCGCGATATCCAGCGCGTCCATCAGCCCGCGCGCGACGTGCGACAGCGCGCTCAGGCCGTAGCCCGCCGCCGGATCGGGCGCCCAGTCGGATGCGCCGCAGCCGAGGCTGTCGGGCGCGACGACGCGGCAGCCCTTAGCCGCCAGCCGCTCGGCGAGTGCCAGATGGTCCACGCTCGTGCCGGTGATGCCGTGCCACACGATCACCGTCCGCTCCGCATCGCCTGGCCAGATTCGCGCGTGCAGCGTGACCTCGCCGCAGCGGATCAGCCGCGATTGGTGCGGCGCCGGCGGCGTCGGAGGTCCGGATCGTGCGCGATCGCTTGACAATTCGGTCCCATGTCCGCAGCTACAGAACGATCGTTCGGTATCTCACGCGAGCGACCGTGGCAAGCGGGGAGCGGCGGGCAGGGCATGAAGGCGGCGGTGCAACCGGGGCGGCCGACCATCTTCGGGCAGGAGCGCCTGCTCGAGGTGGCGATCGAGCTGTTCGCCGTCCATGGCTTCGCGGGCACCTCGATCCGCGACATCGCCGGCGCGGCCGGGTGCAGCATCGCCAACGTCTATCATCATTTCGCCAGCAAGGAGGCGCTGTGGCTGGCGATCCTCGCCCGCTCGATCGACGACCTGCCGGGCCGCCTGCGCGATGCCGCGGCGGCGGGGACCGATCCGCGCGACCGCTTCGAGCGGCTGGTGCGCGCGCATGTCGGGATCGCCGAAATCTATCCGCGCGAGGCGCAGATCCTGTTCATCGGCGACGAGCGGCGCTCGCCCGAGGGCAACCGCGCCAGCCGCGCGCTGCAGCGCGACGTCGTCGCGATCTACGTCGCGGCGATCGCGGCGCTGGCGGAGGCGGGGCTGGCGCGCGCGGGGCCGCTGCGCATCATGGCGCTGAACGTGCTCGGCGTGATCAACTGGCATCTGCGCTGGGCGGCGCCCGATGCCGCGCCCGCCACGCGCCGCGCGGAAACCGACGAGATCGTGCGCTTCGTGCTGGGGGGACTCGCGTCCGCCGCCGGGGCGGGAGGGGAATGATGGAAGCCGAAGCGACGACGGTCCACGGCCTGCTCGACGAGCGCGCGGCCGAGCGCGGCGACGACGTCTTCCTGCTGTTCGACGACCTGCGTTTCTCCTTCTCCGCGCTCGCCGAGGCGTCGGCACGGCTGGCGGGGGGGCTTGCGGCGCTGGGCGTGGGCAAGCGCGACAAGGTCGGCATCATGATGTCCAACCGGCCCGAATATCTGCTGAGCTGGTTCGCGCTGTCGCGGCTCGGCGCGGTCGAGGTGCCGGTCAACACCGCGCATCGCGGCACGCTGCTGCGCTACATGCTCGACCAGTCCGATTGCGCGGCGCTGATCCTCGAGGGGGCGTTCGCCGGACAGATCGCCGAGGTCGCGCGCGATCTGGTCAAGCTCAAGACGATGGTGCTGCTTGATGCGGGCGGGGCGGAGACATGGGCTCAGCAGACCGTGTCGTTCGCGGACCTGGGCGGACATCCGCCGCCGCGCGACGCGCCGCGCGTGATCGCGTCCGATGCGATGGCGATGATCTTCACCTCGGGCACGACCGGGCCGTCCAAGGGCGTCGTCCTGCCGCAGCAATATGCGCTCCACCAGGCGCGCATCATCGCCCGCGCGTGCGAATATACGCGCGCCGACTGCCTCTACAACGCGCTGCCTTTGTTCCACGGCAACGCCCAGTTCCTGTCGACGATGCCCGCCTTGCTGGCGGGCGCGCGCATGGTGCTCACGCGCAAATTCTCCGCGTCGGGCTTCTGGCCCGACATCCGCCGCTATGGCTGCACCGAATTCAACTATATCGGCGGCATTCTGCCGATCCTGATGAAGGCCGCGCCGACCCCGCAGGACGGCGCCAGCGGCATGCGCCTGATGCAGGGCGCGGGCGCGCCGCGCGAGCTGTTCCACGCGTTCGAGGCGCGCTTCAACGTCAAGCTGGTCGAGGGTTACGGCATGAGCGAGATTGGCGTGCCCTTCATCAACCGCCTCGACGATCGCCGCCCCGGCACGTGCGGCCGCGTGGCGGACACGCATGACGCTGTGCTGGTCGACGACGACGGCAACGCAGTGGGCGAGGGCGAGGCGGGGGAATTGCTGATCCGCCCGCGCCAGATGAACGGCATGATGCTCGAATATCATGCCATGCCCGAAAAGACGGTCGAGGCGTGGCAGGGGCTGTGGTTCCATACGGGCGATTATCTGCGCCGCGACGCCGACGGCTTCTATTATTTCGTCGATCGCAAGAAGGACGCGCTGCGCCGGCGCGGCGAGAACATCTCGAGCCACGAGGTCGAGCGCTGCGTCAACGATCACCCGGCGGTGCTCGAATCGGCGGCGGTCGCGGTCGCGTCGGAGCTCGGCGAGGACGAGGTGATGATCTGCCTGACGTGCCGTCCCGGCGCGGCGCTCGAGCCGATCGAGCTGCTGCGCCACTGCGTGCGCGACATGGCGCGCTTCATGGTGCCGCGCTACGTCCGCATCCTCGACGCGCTGCCCAAGACCCCGACCGAGCGCGTGCAGAAGTTCGCGCTGCGCGCCGAGGGCGTCACCGCCGACACCTATGACCGCGAGCGCGACCCCGCCTGGGCCGCGCTGCTCGCGCAGACGGTATGAGCGCGCTCCCCCCCTTCGCGCCCGGCGTCTATACTGGCGAGGGCGCGGCGACGCGGCTGACGGGCAGCCGCTGCCCGGCGTCGGGGCGCGCCTATTTCCCGCCCATCGATCTCTGCCCCGACGACGGCACGCCCGCCGAGGAGATCGCGCTGTCGCCCGACGGCATCCTCTACAGCGCGACGGTGGTGCGGATGAAGCCGCCGTTCGGCCTGCCCCAGCCCTATGCGGTCGGCTATGTCGACTTGCCCGCGCACGGGCTGCGCATTTTCGCGCTGCTCGATCCGGCGCGGATCGGCGATTACCGGATCGGCATGGCGCTGGTCCTGACCAGCGGCCCGCTCGGCACCGATCTCACCGGGCAGCCGTGCGCGCGGCCCTTCTTCACCCCCGGGGAGGGCTGAGCGATGGCCGCGGTGATCGGCACCGGGGTGACGCCGTTCGGACGCCAGCCGACGCGCTTGCTCGCCGATCTCGGCCGTGCGGCGGGGCGCGCGGCGCTGGCGGACGCGGGGCTCGCCCCGGCGAAGATCGAGGGCGCGTTCGTCGCCAACGCGCTGGCCGGCATCCTGTTCGGCGACACCACGATCGGGCAGACGATCCTGTCGTCGATCGGCATCGGCGGTGTGCCCGTGGTCAATGTCGAGAATGCCTGCGCGTCGGGCTCCAGCGCCTTGTGGCTCGCCTGCGCCGCGATCGAGGCGGGGCAGATCGAGTGCGCGCTCGTGCTCGGCGTCGAGAAGATGTGCGTGCCCGCGATGGGGCTGATCGATTCGGGGCGGACCGAAATCGACACGCAGCTCGGCCTCGTCACCCCGGCGAGCTTCGCGATGCGCGCGCAGCGCCACATGCACGAATTCGGCACGACGCGCGAACAGATGGCGACGGTGGTGGAGAAGAGCCGCCGCCATGGCGCGCTGAACCCGCTGGCGATGTTCCGCGATCCGATCACAATCGCGGCGGTGCTCGGCGCGCCCGTGGTCGCCGATCCGCTGACGCGCCCCGAATGCTGCCCGATCGCCGACGGCGCCGCCGCGCTGGTGGTGGCGAGCGACCGCTTCGCGCGCGCGCATGGCGGCGGCGTGCGGATCGACGGCATCGTGCTGCGCAGCGGCGGCTACGAGAACCCGATGGACCTCGCGCGGTGGAAGACCGACAGCGACACGGCGGCAGCGGCCTATGCGCGCGCGGGGATCGGGCCGCGCGAGCTCGATCTGGTCGAATGCCACGATGCCTTCTCGATCGCCGAGATCCTCCACGTCGAGGCGCTCGGCCTGTGCGCGCCCGGCGAAGGCGGCGCGCTCGCCGCGAGCGGCGCGACCGCGCTCGGCGGCGCGATGCCGGTCAACGTCTCGGGCGGGCTGCTCAGCCGGGGCCATCCGGTCGCGGCGACCGCGGTCGCGCAGGTGGCCGAGATCGTCGACCAGCTGCGCGGGCGCGCCGGCGCGCGGCAGGTGGAGGGCGCCCGGACCGGGCTCGCGCAATGCATGGGCGGCGATCTCGCGGGCGACACCAAGTCGTGCACGGTCGCGATCCTGTCGCGTTAGGCGGCGTCGCCCGTCCGGGCCGCGAGCGCGATGGCGGCGAGGATCGCGTCGGGATCGCCGACATGGTTGAACAGGATCAGGATGAGCCGCGCGTTGAGCCGCGCGCTGTCCTCGTCCGATCGCCCGGCATGGATCTCGATCAGCCGCTCGTACACGTCGTCGACGCGCGCCAGATTGGGGGTGGTGACGAGGCTCATGCCGTCCGTCCCGTCGCGCGCGCGATCGCCTGCGCGACATCCTGGGGCGCGGCCGCGTGCCAGCGCGCGCAGACATATTGGTCGGGACGGAACAGGTAGGCGGCGCCGGGCGCGAGCGCGTAGCGCGCGCGCAAGGTGGCGCAGCCATCGTCGTCGGGGGCGATGTCGATGATCGCGACATCCTCGATCGCGCCATGCCGCCAGCCGCTCGCGAGCAGCACGAAGCCGCCTCCCAGCCGCTCCAGCAGCCAGCCGGGCGGCAGCGGCGCGTCGAGCGGCGGCGATCCCGGCGCCAGGCCGCCCGTCCAGACGTCGCGGTCGGGCGTGTTGAGCGGGCTGTGCGGATAGGCCACCGCGGTCGACAGGCGCCCCGAATTGACGAACGGGCGCGCGAACGGCTCGGTGCGCGCGAGTTCCAGCACCGCATCGCGGAAGATGCGGCTGACCGGCGTCTTGGGGGTCAGGAAGTCGGTCGCGCGCGACGAGTTGAGGATGTTCTCGTCCGCGGTTGCGATCGCCTCCGCGTCGTAGCTCGCGAGCAGCGACGCGGGCGCTGCGCCGCGCACGATCGTGTCGAGCTTCCAGCCGAGCTGGTCCGCGTCCGCCAGCCCGCCATTGCAGCCGCGCGCGCCGAACGGCGAGACGAGGTGCGCGCTGTCGCCCGCGAAGATCACGCGATCATGGACGAAGCGCGCCATGCGGCGGCATTGGAAGGTGTAGACGCTGTACCATTCCTGCTCGAACTCGACGTCGTCCCCCAGCATCGCGCGGACGTAGCGCTCGACATTCTCGGGCCTGACCGCGGCTGCGCGATCGATGTTCCAGCCGAGCTGGAAATCGAGCCGCCAGACGTCGTCGGGCTGCTTGTGCAGCAGCGCCGACTGGCCGGGATTGAACGCGGGATCGAACCAGAACCAGCGCTCCGACGGCGCCTCGCGCTTCATTCGGATATCGGCGATGAGGAAATTGTCCTCGAACACGCGCCCCTCGAAATCGAGGTGGAGCGCGTCGCGGATGGTCGAACGGCTGCCGTCGCACGCCACCACCCAGTCGGCCTCCAGCGTATAGCGCGCGCCGCCGGCGTCGATCGCCAGCGCCACCCCGTCCGGCCCGGCCTCGACTCCGACCACCGCGTGGCCCCAGCGCAGGTCGATCAGCGGCTCGCGCGCGATCGCCTCGGCCAGGATCGTCTCGACATGATATTGCTGGATGTTGATGAAGGCGGGCCGCTTCTGCTCCTTCACCGGCAGCAGATCGAACTGGTAGACCGGGTCGGGATCGGCGCCGCGGAACACCTTGCCGACGTTCCACGTCACACCCTTGGCGACCATCGCGTCGCCGACGCCGAGGCGATCGAAGATGTCGAGGCTGCGCTTGGAGAAGCAGATCGCCTTCGATCCCGCGGCGATGAAGTCGAGCCGGTTGAGCAAGGTCACCGGCTGGCCGCGCCGCCCCAGATCGAGCGCGAGCGCCAGCCCGACCGGCCCGCCGCCCACGATCACGATCGGGGTGCGCCGGGCATTGTCGTTGGCCGGCGCGGGCGACGTGCCGATGTCGCGCCACACCGGGATGTTCGGCAGGTTGGGCATGCGATCAGTCTTGCAGCTCGGCCCAGACCTCGCGATCGCGCTCCATCGTCCAGATGCGCGGCCAATCGATCCCGTCGAACTCGTCCCACAGCCGCTGGACGTCGAACGGCAGGCAATGCTCGAAGATCGGCCAGCGCCCGAACTTGGGCTCGAGCAGCGCGTGCGTCGCCTCGAACGCCTCCTTCAGCGTGCCCTTGCGGCGATGCACCTCGCCGACCTGCGCGATCATCCCCTTCAGGAAGTCGCGCGTCTGCTCGATCGCGGCATCGGTCGCGTCGGTGCCGCGCGGGATGATTCCGCGCCCGCCCACCAGATTCTCCGCGCGGTAGCGCTTGACCGCGTCGAGCGTGCCCGTCGACCAGTCGAAATGGAAGGCATCGCCCGTGTAGAGCGCCGCCTCGGCCTCGACCAGGTCGCCCGCGAACAGCGTCTTGGAGGCATCGTGCCACGCGACGATGTCGCCCGCCGTATGGCCGCGCCCGCAGAATTGGAGCTCGATCCGCCCGCGATTTCCGCCGAGCTCGATCGTATAATGATCGTCGAAGGTCTCGGTCGGCCAGGTCAGGCCGGGGATCTCCTCGGGCTGCTTGAACAGGCGCGGCATGCGGCCATATTCGCTGTCCCAATCCTGCCGCCCGCGCTCCTCGATCAGCTTCCTGGTCACGCTGCTGGTGATGATGTGCTCCGCGTCGAACGCGCTCGCGCCGAGCACGCGCACCGCGTGATAATGCGTCAGGACCAGATACTTGACGGGCTTGTCGGTATGCTCGCGCAGCTTGACCAGCCAGTCGCGCGCGGCGGCGGGGGTGGCGCGCGCCTCGAAGCAGACGAGGAAATCCTCGCCCTCGATCGCGCCGACATTGGGATCGCCCTCGGCGGTCAGCGCGTAGACGCCGTCGCCCAGGATCTCGAGCTGCTCCTTCTTCGCGGCGAGGTCGGTGGACGAGGCAAAGGGTTTCGACATCGGCAATTCTCTCCGGATCGGGGCGCCCACCCCATTGCGGTTTCGCGCGGCGATGCGCCGTAAACCAACTTCGCTCAGGAAGCGAGCAGCTGCGCGGTCGGCTGATCGGGCAGCACCTGAAGATGCGGCATCACGCCGCGGCTGAAGCGGTCGAGCGAGGCCAGCGCCTCCTCGTGCGGCATGTCGCCCATGTTGCACTGGATGAGCAGGCGGGTGAGCCCGCTCTCCTCGAGGATCGCCTTCAGCCGCGCGCGCACCGTCTCGGGGCTGCCCGCGATGTACGCGCCCATGCGCTGCGCGGTCGCGAAATCGACTGGCAGCGTCTGGCGCGGCATCGCGTTGTTGGCCTTCCACAGGTGGCACATGCTCT
>CAXUGZ010000058.1:447-7847 GCA_964250685.1 uncultured Sphingomonadaceae bacterium | reverse complement strand
GGCGGCAGCGCGCGCGCGATCGTGATCGAGGCCGGCGCGACCCTGCCGAGCATCGTCAACAGCGGCACCATCGCCGCCACGCCCTCGTCCAGCACCGGCACCGCCGCCGCGATCCTCGACCTGAGCGGGAGCCTGGCCCAGGTCAGCAACACCGGCACGATCAAGCTGGTCGGCGCGGCCGCCGCGACGCCCGCGATCGACGTAAGCGCCAACACCAGCGGGTTCAGCTATACCCAGGCGCTCGCCAGCTCGACCGCGGCGGCCCCCAGCCTGGTCGGCGCGATCCTGACGGGCAGCGGCGACGATTCGATCGCGATCTCGGCCGGCACCGCCGCCGCGACGCTGTCGCTCGGCGCGGGCAACAACAGCATCGCGCTGAGCGGCGCCGCCGCGCTCACCGGCAACGTCACGCTCGGCGCGGGCAACGACACGATGACGCTCGCCGACACGAGCAGCTATGCCGGCAATGTCGCCTTCGGGGGCGGCGCGGACCGGCTCGTGATCGGCGGCACGGCGAGCTTCACGGGCCAGATCCTCAATTCGGGTAGCGGCGTGGCGGTGGTGCTCCAGGGCGGCACGCTGGTGCTCACCAACACCAGCCCGGTCGCGCTCGGCAGTCTCGCCTTGGCGGGCGGCACGATCGGCGTGTCGATCGATCCCGCCTCGGGCACGCACACCGAGCTCGACGTCGCCGGTGCCACGACCGTCACCGCGGCCACCAACGTCAAGGTCTCGCTGTCCAGCCTGGTGCAGGGATCGGTGAGCTATGCGGTGATTCGCAGCGGCACGCTCAGCGGCAGCGCCAATCTCGGCCTGTCGATCACGGGTCTGCCCTATCTGCTCGGCGGCACGCTCGCCGCGAGCGATGCCGGCGGCACGGTCGCGGTGACGATCGCGCGCAAGTCCGCCGCCGCCCTGGGCTTCACCCGATCGGAGGCGGCGGCCTACGATCCCGTCTATAGCGTGATCACGGGCAATGCCGCGCTGACCGGGCTGTTCCTCGGCCTGACCGATCGTGCATCCCTGCTCCAGCGCTACCGCCAGATGCTGCCCGACCATGCGGGCGGCGTGTTCGACCTGCTCTACACGGGTACGCGCACGCTCGCGCCGAGCGAGAGCGCGACGCCGCTCGGGCAGCTCGGCGGGCTCAGCCTGTGGGCGCAGCAGGGCTATTGGAACGCGCACCAGGATGCGGTCGAGACGCCGGGTTACCAGGGCAGCGGCTATGGCATTTCGGGCGGGGGCGACGTGCCGCTCGGGCCGCTCGGCCGGGTCGGCCTGTCGGTGGGCTACATCTTCGGCGACGTGAACGACGGCGAACACAATTCGGTCACCGCCAACGAATTCGAGGGCGGCGCCTATTGGCGCGGCGACTGGGGCGGCTTCCACCTCGCGGTGTCGGGATCGGGCGGCTACGTCACGCTGGCGAGCAAGCGCTTTCTCGACAGTGCCTCCACCATCTCGCCCACCTTGTTCTCCGATTCGGCACATTGGCATGGCCTGATGATCGCGGGCAGCGCGCGCGCGAGCTACGAACAGAAGCTCGGCGCCTTCTACCTCCGCCCGGCCGGCACGGTGAGCTATTACCGCCTGCACGAGGGTGCGCATGCCGAGACCGGCGGGGGCAGCGCCTTCGACCTGAACGTCGCCGCGCGCACCAGCGACGAACTGGCGGCGACGGGCACGCTCGCGCTCGGCGTCCAGTTCGGCGGCAGGAGCGATCCCGACGCGACCAACCTGCGCGTCGAGGTGGAGGGCGGGCGCCGCCAGGTGATCGCCAACGCGCTCGGCGCGACCACCGCGAGCTTCAGCGGCGGCACCAGCTTCACCCTGCTGCCCGAGGATCGCGACAGCGGCTATCTCGGCACGTTCAGCGTCTCGGTCGGCGCGGCGGGGCTGCGCGTCGTCGGCTCGGCCACCGCCGAGACGCGCGACGGCTATCACACGATCGTCGGCCGCGTCGGCCTGCGCGGGAGCTTCTAGCGCGACGGCGCTTGACGGCGGCGCGCGGGCCTGTCGCAATGGCGGGGCGATCGATCCCGAGTCTGGCGGCGGCGGTTCGCGGGGGGAGGGCGCGGATATGCACCGGCGGCGGATGACGGCATGGCTCGCGGCGATGGCGCTGGCAGCGGGGGCGGGGGCCGCGACCGGGGCGCCGCCCCGGCTCGAGGCGTTCCTGTCATACCCGTTCCTGAGCAACCTCGTGGCGCCCGAGCGGGGCGGGCGGATCGGCTGGATCGAGACGCGGCGCGGCGTGCGCAACGTGTGGGTCGCCGACGCGCCCGATTTCCGTCCCCGCCGCCTCACCGACGGGACGCTCGACGACGGGCAGGAGCTGTCCGGCCTCACCTTCTCGCCCGACGGCGCGATCGCGGCATGGGTGCGCGGCGGCGGCGACCATAACGGATGGGCGGACGGCCTGCCCCCGCCCAATCCGGCCTCGGCGGTCGATCAGCCGCAGCTGGAGATCTGGGTCGCCAAGGGGAACGGCGCGCCGGTCAAGCTGGCGGAGGGCGACAGCCCCGCGCTGTCGGCGGCCGGCCGGCTGGCCTACGTCAAGGACAACCAGGTGTGGGCGGTCGACACCAGCGGGCCGGGCAAGCCCGCCCGGCTGTTCTACGATCGCGGCAAGGTGGAAGGGCTCGCCTGGTCGCCCGACGGGCGCAGGCTGGCGTTCGTGTCGCGGCGCGGCGACCACAGCTTCATCGGCGTCTATTCCGCGCCCGACCGGCCGCTGACCTGGCTCGCGCCCGCGACCGCGTTCGACGAGAACCCGGTGTGGTCGCCCGACGGCGGGCGCATCGCCTTTACGCGCCAGGAGGGCCAGGCCGACATCCTCGCCTCGCCGCTGGTCGAAAAGCCCAACCCGTTCTCGATCTGGGTCGCGACGGTGGACGACGGCGTCGGCAAGGCGGTGTGGCGCAGCCCGAACACGCTCAATGGATCGTTCCCGATGGTGCCCGACGGACCGTTCCTGATGTGGGGCGCGGGCGACCGGCTGACCTTCCGCGCCGAGCTGGATGGCTGGCCGCATCTCTATTCGCTGGCGGCGGCCGGCGGCGAGCCGTTGCTGCTCACGCCCGGCACGTTCATGGTCGAGCATGTCGCGATGACGCCCGACCGCCGCGCATTGCTCTACAGCGCCAACGCGGGCACGGCCCCGGGCGACACCGACCGGCGCCACGTCCTCCGCGTGGCGATCAACCGCGCGGCGCCGGTGGCGCTCACCCCCGGCACCGGGCTGGAATGGACCCCGGTCGCGGCGGCGGGCGGCAGCCTCGCCTGGATCGGATCGACCGCGACCACGCCGATGCGCATCACGCTGGCCGATGCCGACGGGCGCGGCGCGCGCGCGATCGACGCGGGCCGTGACGATGGAGCGGCCAGCGGCTTCGTCACCCCGCGTCCGGTCTCGTTCACTGCGGCGGACGGGATGCTGATCCACGGGCAGGTGTTCGCAGCGCCCGGCGGCAAGGCGAGGAAGCCGGGGCTGATCTTCGTGCATGGCGGGCCGCCGCGGCAGATGCTGCTCGGCTGGTCGTACATGGATTATTACGCGCATGCCTATGCGATGAACCAATATTACGCGTCGCGCGGGTTCGTGGTGCTGTCGGTCAATTACCGGCTGGGGATCGGCTATGGCCGCGCGTTCCAGCATCCCGCGAAGGGCGGCGCGGCGGGCAATGCCGAATATCAGGATGTCGTCGCCGGCGCGCATTTCCTGCAGGCGCTGCCCGGGGTCGACGGCGCGCGGATCGGGATCTGGGGCGGCTCCTATGGCGGGCTGCTCACCGCGCACGCGCTGGCGCACGACAGCGCGATCTTCAGGGCGGGGGTCGATTTCCACGGCGTGCACGATTGGTCGCTCTATCCGCGCGGCGCGCGCCCCGCGCGCTACGAGCAGGGCGATTACGACCTCGTGCTCAAGACCGCGTTCGAAAGCTCGCCCGAGGCGTCGCTCGCGGGCTGGACGTCGCCCGTGCTGCTGATCCACGGCGACGACGACCGCAACGTGCGCTTCGACCAGACGGTCGATCTGGCGCGACGGCTCGCCGCGCGCGGCACGCCGTTCGAGGAGCTCATCCTGCCCAACGAGATCCACGGCTTCCTGCGCTACGACAGCTGGCTGCGCGCCGACATCGCGGCGGACCGCTTCCTCGAGGACAAGCTCGCGCCGTAGCGACGCGACGCACGCGCATCGCGGTTGCAATGTTGGATTTTAACGGGCATTGGTTCTCCTAATGTTCCTGCGGAAGGGCTGATGGATTCGCTGGTGATCGTGCTTGCGCTGATCGGGCTCGCAATGGGCATCGCGATCGGCTGGCTGCTGCGCGCGGGCGCGCTCGCGGCGGCGCGCGCGCAGGCGGCCGATCTGCCGCCGCTTCGGCTGATGGTCGACGGACTGCGCGACGAGCGCGACCGCGCGGCGCGCGAGGCGGCGTCGCTGCGCCCGGTCGCCGAGCGTGTAAGCGTGCTCGAGCAGGCGCTCGCGGCCGAGCGCGCCCGCGCCGAGGCGCTGGGTGCCGAGAAGGCGGCGTTCGTGCGCGGCGAGGCCGAGCGCGCCGAGGCGCATGGCGCGCAGCTCGCGCAGCTCAAGGAGATAGAGGCGAAGCTCGACGCGCGCTTCGGCGAGCTCGCGGGCAAGGCGCTCGGCGAGGCGCAGGCAAAGTTCCTCGAGCGCGCCGACCAGCGCTTCGCGCAGGCGAACGAGAAGGGGGAGGCGCAGCTCAAGGCGCTGCTCTCGCCGGTCGAGACCACGCTCAAGCGCTACGAGGACGGGCTCGCGCGCGTCGAGAAGGAGCGCGTCGGCAGCTACGAATCGCTGCGCGAGGCGGTGACCCAGCTCACCCAGGGCAACGAGGTGGTGCGCAAGGAGACCGCGCGCCTCACCAACGTGCTGCGCTCCAGCCCCAAGCATCGCGGACGCTGGGGCGAGGAGCAGCTGCGCACGATCCTCGAATCGGCGGGTCTGGCCGAGAACGTCGATTTCGAGCTCGAAAGCACCGTCGCGGACGGCGAGCGCCAGCTGCGGCCCGATTGCGTGATCCGGCTGCCGGGCGGGCGCTGCATCGTGATCGACGTCAAATGCCCGCTGGTCGCGTTCGAGCAGGCGTTCGACGAGGAGGAGGAGGCGCGTCGCGGCGAGCTGCTGCTGGCGCACGCGACCGCGATGCGCAGCTACGCGACCGATCTCGGGCGCAAGGGCTATTGGCGGAAGTTCGATCTCTCGCCTGAATTCGTGATCATGTTCATCCCCGGCGAGCATTTCCTCTCCGCCGCCGCCGAGCGCGCGCCCGATCTGATCGAGCAGGCGTTTCGCGGCGGCGTGGTGATCGCGTCGACGATCAACATGCTGGCGCTCGCCAAGGTGATGGCGGGAATGTGGCGCGAGGCGGCGCTCACCCAGCAGGCCAAGGAGATCGCCGAGACCGGCAAGGAGCTCTACAAGCGCCTCTCCACGATGGCGGGCCACGTCCAGCGGCTCGGCCGCACGCTCGGCCAGGCGACGGGCGCGTATAACGATTTCGTCGGCAGCCTCGAAAGCCAGGTGCTGAGCCAGGCCAAACGCTTCGAGGCGCTCAAGGTGGAGACGGGGGGCAGGCCGATCGAGCCGATGCCGGTGATCGAGACCGCGGTGCGCCCGCTGACCAAGCTCTCCGCGCCCGAGCTGCCGGCGGGGATTGCAGGATCGGCCTGAGGGGGGACGGTCCTCCCCTGCTTTGGCAGGGGAGGTGGCATGCCGAAGGCATGACGGAGGGGCCTTCGCCACCGCGAAGAAGCGTTCTACCACGTACCGGGATGCCCCTCCACCACCGCCTGCGGCGGCGGTCCCCCTCCCCAGCAAAAGCTGGGGAGGAACTTGGGACGCAGTGGCTTCTTCAATGTTCACGCGGTATAATAGCGGCCGCATGAGCGCCCTCGATCCGGATCTGCTGCTGCGCGCCTATTCGGTTGGGGTATTCCCGATGGCGAGCACGCGCGATGCGGCCGACGTGTTCTGGGTCGAGCCCAAGAAACGCGGCGTGCTGCCGCTCGACGGCTTCCACCTGTCGCGCTCGCTCGCCAAGACGCTGCGCGCGGAAAGCTTCACCGTCACGGTCGACACCGCGTTCGGGGAGGTCGTGTCGCGCTGCGCCGAGGCGACGCCCGACCGCCTCGACACATGGATCAACCCCGACATCGAGGCGGCGTATGCCGAGCTCCACCGGCGCGGCTATGCGCATTCGGTCGAGACCTGGGCGGACGGCGTGCTCGTCGGCGGGCTCTACGGCGTCAGGCTGGGCGCCGCCTTCTTCGGCGAGAGCATGTTCAGCCGCGTGGCCGACGCCTCCAAGGTCGCGCTTGCGCACCTCGTCGCGCGGCTGAGGGTGGGCGGCTTCCGCCTGCTCGATTGCCAGTTCCTCACCGATCACCTCGCCTCGCTCGGCACGATCGAGGTCGGGCGCGAGGATTATGTCGCGCTGTTGGACGACGCGCTCGGGCTCGGCGCGGCATCGGCGGGCGGCGTGACCGGATCGGCCGATTTCCGTGCGATCGAGCGCGCCGGGCCCGACGCGGAGGGCGTCACCGTATCGGGTCCGGTATCGGGATGCCGCATCGCGCAGCTCTTGGGCCACACGTCGTAACGCGCGTCCTGGACGACGTTGAGCGACGGCGATTCCTTGTAGAGCCAGCCCGAAAAGACCCGCCGCCAGCGGCCGTCGAGGCCGTGAACGTCCGCCTGGACGAACGCGCCGGTAAGCTGCTCGGGCTCCCAATCGGCGGTGGTCTCGCACGCGCGCAGCCGCACGATCAGGTCGCCGAAGCGCACCGCCTCGCCCGGATGGAGGCTGATGTCGCGCGTCATGCCGTTGCGCTTGTTGAGCATTCCCAACACCGCCACGCGTTCGGCCATCGGCGTGTCGGTGGTGATCGGGGGCGGGGCGGGCGGGCTATGGCGCGCGGCCGGCGCGGCGGCTTCGGGCGCGGCGGTGTTGCCCTGATCGGGATCGGGCGAGAGCGGGGCCGAGGGATCGGCGCCGGCGTGCTGCACGGTGGAGCCCGCCCCCCAGGCGATCACGCCCAGCCCGCCGAGCACGAGCACCAATCCCGCCGCACGGGCGCGGATCATGGGGCGGCGGCGGGAGCGGGCGCCGTGGCAGGCTTGTCGCCCGAAGGCTTGTTGATGAACTGGCCGATCAGCGCCATCAGGTCCATCGCCCCTTGCGTGTCGGTGATCGTGTCGCCGCTCTTCAGCATCGTCGGCGAGCCGCCGGGCGTGAGCGCCACGAAGGTGCTGCCGAGCAGCCCTTCCGACGTGATCGAGGCGCTGCTGTCGGCGGGCAGCTTGACCGAGGGATCGAGTGCGAGCGTGACCGCTACCTGATAGCTTTGCGGATCGAGCTTCTGCGCCGCGACGC
>CAXUGZ010000058.1:0-437 GCA_964250685.1 uncultured Sphingomonadaceae bacterium | reverse complement strand
GACGCTGCCGATCTTGAGCCCTGCGACACGCACGTCGGTGCCGACGCTGACCCCGCTCGCATTCGGAAACAGAGCGGTAACGCGCACCGCGCCGGCCCGCTCGCCGCCGCCGGTGCGGTTCCACGCGAACAGCACGAACCAGATCGCGAGCAGCACGACCAGCAGCCCGACGACCGCCTCGCCGACATTCTCGCGCAAGAGCGTCTTGATCACCTAGTTCGGACTCCACGCTTCGTAATCGCCCGTCGCTGCGGCGCGGTTGCCGCCGCGCTCCAGCGCGCCCGCCGGGCGGAACGCGGCGGGGGTGCCGGTCAAATTGGGGACGGGGGGCTTCTGCCAGTGGCGCGGCGCGGGCAGCGCGTCGGGCACGATATCGGTGGTATGGTGCAGCCAGCCATGCCATTCGGGGGGCACGCGGCTCGCGTCGTTGGCGCCCT
>CAXUGZ010000057.1:0-7880 GCA_964250685.1 uncultured Sphingomonadaceae bacterium | reverse complement strand
CACGCCGATCACCGACAGCGCGATCGTCGGGAAGGCGATGCGCCAGCCGTGATCGAACAGCGGCTTGGCCTCGCGGATGTGGCTGAACCACAGCCGATCGAGCTCGGGCGAGATATGTTCGGGCCGGCCGAGGCATTGCGGCCACGCGCCGACGAACGCGCCCGCGATCGCCGCCGCCGCCGCCGCCGCGGCGACGATGCGGCCCCGCCGGCCGGCGAAGGGCAGCGACCCCAGCGCCACCAGCAGCCCGCCGGTGAGCAGCAAGGTCGAGAGATAGACGGGGGTGAGCGCGTCGCACAACGGCCGCGCATTGTCGAACGAGCCGAACAGGCCGTAGCCGAGCGCGGCGCCGGCGGCGAGCGTCGCGCCATAGCCGCGCACGCGTTCGGCCTGCGCGCCGTCGATCACCCACCACAGCACGATCAGCGCACCCGTGACCGCGAGATACGGAAGCAGCTCGAGCCCGATCGTGAGCGACAAGGCGGTGGCGATGCCCGCGGTGAGCCCGCCGCGCAGCGCGCGCGGATCGGCCATCCCCGCGACCGACACGATCAAGGTCGCGAGCTGCCAGCCGTGATGATCGATGCGCAGCGGCATCCACATCAGCATCGTCGTGTTGGCGCAGACCAGGATCGCGGCGGCGAGCGTGAACGCCCAGCGATCGATCAGCCGCCGCGCGGCGAGCATCATGCCGTACAGCCCGGGCCCGAGCGCGAGCACGGGCGCGATCGCGCACGCCCAGCGCGCCGCCTCCTGCCCGCCCGCGAACGGGCGGATCAGCAGGATCAGCCCCGCGATCGGCAGATCGACCAGCCGCGACCAGTGGATCGAGATGCCCCCGGGCGGATCGACGCGGTGCTGGCGCAGATCGTACCAGCCCTGCCCGCCGAGCAAGGCGCGCACCTGGGCGAAGCGCATGTTGTCGTCGGTGTCGCTGAGCGCGAACCAGTGGATCGCGTTCCACTTGTAATAAATCAGATAGGCCGCGATCGCCGCCCAGAACAGCAGGAACCAGCGGCGCCAGTGCGTTCGGTCCTGCGCTGTTGCCGCCACGCTCTTCCCTCGCCCGTCGCGGCGCTCTACGGCGGGCGGGGCAAAGCGCAAGGGACGTGCGACGGAATGACGGCGGCGGCGGCGCGGCGGCGCGAGACCTGGGGGCAGCTCGTGCGCTACGGCGTGATCGGCGGGCTCGTCACGTTGCTCTATGCGCTGGTCTATGCCGCGCTGACGCGGTTCGGCCACCTGCATCCGCAATTCGCCAATTTCGCGGGCTATGGCGCGGCGGTGGCGGCGGGCTATGTGCTCCACAGCCGCGTCACCTTCCGCGACCATGGCGCGCGCGATCGCGGCACGCAGCTGCGCTTCGCGGTGGCATCGCTCGCGAGCTACGCCCTCAACGCCTTCTGGACATGGGCGGCGATCGACCGCCTGCATCTGCCGACGCTGGCGCCGCTGGTGCCGATCTCGACCGTCACGCCGCTGGTCGTGTTCGCACTCAACCGGGCGTGGGTATTCCGGTGATCGGCGTGAGTCCCGGCCTGGGGCCGCTGCTGTCGCTGATCGTGCCGGTCAAGGACGAGGAGCAGGCGATCGCGCCGTTCGTCGCGCGCGTGACGCGCGTGCTCGACGCGCTCGCCGATGAGGACGGCGGCGCGCTCGGTTGGGAGGTGCTGTTCGTCGACGACGGCAGCCAGGATGCGACACTCGCCGCGATCATGGCGGCGAACCAGCGCGACGCGCGCGTTCGCGGGCTGTCGCTGTCGCGCAATTTTGGCAAGGAGGCGGCGCTGTCGGCGGGGCTGGATCATGCGCGCGGACAGGCCGTGGTGCCGATCGACGTCGATCTGCAGGACCCGCCCGAGGTGATCGGCGCGATGCTCGACAAATGGCGCGAGGGTTATGAGGTGGTCTATGGCGTGCGTCGCGATCGCATGGCGGATTCGCTGCCCAAAAGGCTGACCGCGGACCTCTATTACCGCGCGCACAACTGGCTTTCCGAGGACAAGATCCCCGAGCATGCGGGCGATTTCCGCCTGCTCGACCGCAAGGTGGTCGAGGTGATCCGCGCGATGCCCGAGCGCAACCGCTTCATGAAGGGGCTGTTCGCGTGGGGCGGCTTCCGCCAGACCTCGGTCGACTATGACCGCGCCGAGCGCACCGTCGGGACCAGCAAGTTCAACTATATCAAGCTGTGGCGGCTCGCGGTCGACGGGCTGACCTCGGCCTCGACCGTGCCGCTGCGGGTGTGGAGCTATCTCGGCGCGGCGATCGCGTTCCTGGCGCTGTTCTACGCGGTGTTCCTGATCGCGCGCACGATCCTCTACGGCATCGACGTCGCGGGCTACGCCTCGATGATGGTCGCGGTGCTGTTCCTCGGCGGGGTGCAGCTGCTCAGCCTCGGCATCCTCGGCGAATATGTCGGGCGCATCCTGGTCGAGGCCAAGCGCCGGCCGATCTACGTCGTGCGCCAGACGATCGGCGACGCCGGCGGGCGCGAGCTGGACTGATGGACCGCGCGGTCTATGATCGCATGGCGCAGATCGACCGCGACCATTGGTGGTTCGTCGGCCGGCGGCGGATCATCGCGGCGCTGATCGCGCGCTTCCGCCCCACGCCCGCGCCGCTGATGATCCTGGAGGTGGGCTGCGGCACCGGATCGAACATCGCGATGCTGCGTGCGTTCGGGGAGGTGGAGGCGATCGAGCCCGACGACGGCGCGCGCGCCTTGTCCGAGCGGCGAACGGGGCTGTCGATCAAAAGCGGCTATCTGCCGCACGTGCCGCTCGACGATGCGCGCTACGACCTGATCGTGCTGCTCGACGTGCTGGAGCATATCCCCGACGATCTCGCCGCGCTCGCCGCGCTGCGCCCCAAGCTCGCGCCCGGCGGCAGGCTGCTGCTCACCGTGCCCGCGCTGCCGGGCCTGTGGAGCGGGCACGACGTGGCGCACCATCACCAGCGGCGCTACACCGCGCGCGCGCTGGAAGCGGTGGTGGCGCAGGCGGGCTTCCGCACGCTGCATCGCGCCGCGTTCAACAGCCTGCTGCTGCCCGCGATCGTCGCGGTGCGGCTGGTCAACAAGCTGCTGCGGCGCGAGGGCGGCGACGCCGATGCGCTGCCGCCGCGCCCGCTCAACCGCATGCTCGCGGCGCTGTTCGGCGCCGAGCGTCACGCGGCGGTGCGCGGGCTGCTTCCTTTGGGGGTCTCGATCGCGCTGGTCGCCGAGGTCGCGGGCGGCGGCAGCACGCGATAGAGGATGCCGCTGGTCCCGCCCGTCCACACCGGCACCAGCCCGGGAAAGCTGTTCCAGCGCGCGCGCGGCATGTCGATCAGCCAGACATAGTCGAACGCGGCGCGGGGAAGTTCGTTGACCCCCTCCGGATAGGTCTTGGCGCCGTGCTGGCGGCACGGCGTGGGGCGCAGGATCTCGGTCGGGTCCTCGGCGAAGCCTGCGGCGGGCGCGTATTTGATCCGCACGAGCTGCGCGCCGGGATCGGTCCACTGGCCGTTGGCGAACGCCTCGCGCCGCACGATCGCCATAGCGCCGAGATGGTCCATGCGCGTGGTCTCCCACCGGCCGAGGCATTGCAGCGACACCTGGACGAACACGCGGCTGCCCCGCGGCACGTGATCGAGCGCGGCGAGCTGGCGGCGGTTGGCGGCGTCGCGCTGTGCGAAGTCGACGGTGAGGATGCCGATCCGCAGCACGAACAGCGCGATCGCGAGCGCGGCGACGGTCGCGCTCTGCCGGGGCGAGGCCGATTTGAGCGCGAGCGCGATCACCGCCACCAGCATCACATAAGGCGCCAGCCGCATGTCGGCATAGGCCGAGCCGAGCAGGATGCGCGGCAGCAGCACATAGGCCAGGATCAGCATCAGCGCGGCGATGCCGAGCGTGCGGTTCATCCGCAGCCACACGCCGACCATCCCGAACGCCGCGAGCGCCCACAGCAGGTAGATGCAGGCGAGATCGAGCAGCTGCCAATGGTTGCGCAGCGCCGAGATGATGTAGACATACTTGGCGGTCCAGTGAAACCAGTCCTCGTTGCGCCCGTTGGCGTCGCCGCTGCGCCACGCGACGAGCAGCAGGATCGGCGGCGCGAGCGGCAGGCACGCGAGCGCGCCGCGCCACAGGCTGGGCAGCAGCGCGTGCCCCGCGTCGCGCGCGCGCACCACCTCGGCGGCGTAGGCGAGCAGGCACAGCACCGCCCAGCCGAAGATATGCGCGGTGGTGAGCAGCATGCCGATCGGCACGAACAGGCCCGCGCGCAGCCGCCAGCGCTGCTGCCGCCCGAGGCGCAGCCACAGCGCATAGGCGTTGAGCGCGAGCGCCATCGCCAGCAGGAAATTGAGGAAGCCCCAGATCAGCGGAAAGCTGTAGGCGAGCGGCAGCGCGAACAGCGCGGTCGGCGGGACGCGGCCATGCGCCTCGCGCGCCACCCACAACGATCCCAGGACGGTGAGCGCGACGATCCCGATCACGATCAGCTTGACCCCCAGCTCCAGCCCGAACACCGCCGACACGGGGACGATCAGCAGGTCGACGCCGAGATTGGCGATGAAGCTCCAGTGGAAATCGTAGAAGCGCGCGCGCAGCGGCGAGGCCGCGCCGGCGAGCTCGATGCGGTAGCGGCCCATATGCTCGGGCAGGTCGGTCAGCGGCGGGATCGACGGCCACAGCAGCGGCACGGTCGCCAGCAGCACCAACGCGCCGAGCAGCCACCGGCTGTTCCACCATCCGGCAACGGGTTCGACCGGAGTGAGCGTGGGACGGAACATGGCCGCAGCCCTTATGGCGCGCTGCGCGCCCCCGACAAGGGGCATCCCGATACCCAAGCGGCCACAATGCGGTAATATATCCGTTCGCTTCGACTAGGGTTCGAGCGTGTCGAGGCAAACGGAGAAGAGGGTGAGGGGCGCCGATGAAGCTTGATCTTCCCCGATGACCGACACGCGCACCTTCAAGGCAGGGGCGGTGGTGCTGCTCGCCGTGGCGCTGGCAGTGCGGCTGTGGGGGATCGGGCGCGAGCCGCTGTGGCTCGACGAGGCGTACAGCGCCTATGCCGCCGATCACGGCTTCGCGTTCCTGTGGCAGGTCGTGCCGCGCTACGAGACGCATCCGCCCTTTTATTATTCGCTGCTGCGGCTGTGGACGCTGGCGTTCGGCGACGGACTGCTCGCGCTGCGCGCGCCCGGCGTGATCGCGGGGCTGGCGACGGTGCCGCTGACGATCGCGGCGGCGGACGAGGCGGGGCGGTGGCTGGGGTGGGAGGCGCGGCGGCGGCGCGACCTGCGCTTCGCCGCGCTCGCGTTCGCGTGCGTCGCGATCCCGCTGGTGGCGATGACGCGCGAGGTGCGGCCCTATCCGCTGATGATCCTTGTCTATGCCGCGGCCCTGCTCGCGTTGCTGCGGCTGGGCCGGCGCGCGGACGACGGGCGGCGCATCGGCGGCGGCGCGTATGCGGTCTATCTCCTGTTGCTCGAGGCGATGCTGTGGCTCCACAATCTGGGCCCGTTCTACGCGCTTGCGCTGACGCTGGCGCTGGTCGTCGCGGTGCTGCGGCCGGGACTGGCGCGGCGCGACTGGGCGATGCTCGCGGGCGGGCATGCGCTCGTCGCGCTGCTATATCTCCCGGCGCTGCGCATCATGCTCGATCAGGCGCCCACGTGGGTGCGGTCGACCTGGCTGCGCTTCGGCCTCGGCGAACTCGCCGATCATCTGCCGATGCTCTATGCCGCGCCCGGCTGGCCGTGCCTCGCCGCGCTCGTGCTGGTGGTGCTCGCGACGGGCGCCGCGTGGCGCCTGCCCGCGGGGCGGCGCCTGCTGGCGATGCTGCTGATCCTCGCGCTGCTGCCCGTCTTGCTGTCGGTCGCGGTGTCGCTCGCGGTCGCGCCGGTGTTCATCACGCGCACGATGACCCCGGTGGCGGTGCCCGCGCTCGTGCTGTTCGCGATCGGCGCGGCTGCGTGGCGCGACTGGCGGCGGTGGCTCGGCCTGGGGGCCACGCTGATGCTGTGCGCGAACATGCTCGCGGTCGACGCGCAGGCGCGCGCGGCGGGGCCGATGCAGGATTGGTACGGCACGGTCGACTGGCTCGCCGCGCGCTTCCGCCCGGGCGACGTGGTGTTCGCCTATCCCAACGAGGGCGCGCTGCCCTTGTCCTACGCGCTGCGCGACCGGCACCGCGCCGTTCCGATCCGGGCCGTCCCGACGCCGGTGCCGTCATTCGACGAGCGCGACGCCTGGTATCCTACCGGCAGCCGCGGCGTCGTCTCGCTGTCGCGTGCGCGGCTGCGCGCGATCGCCGAGGAGCCGGCGACGCGCGCGGTGCCGACGATCTGGCTGCTGCGGCTCGGCCGCGAGACCTACGACCCCGGCGACGCCTTCCTGCTCGAACTGCAACGCGGCCGCCATGTCGTGCGCACGTGGCAGGCGGGACCGATCTCGATCATCGGGCTGGCGCGCAACCAGAGCCCTTTACCCTGACGGGGAGAGCGCGAAGCGCCTCGGCTCCCTCAATACACCCGCGCCTTCGGCTGGATATACTCGATATCGTCGGTGAGCGTGTATTCGTGGACCGGGCGGTAATCGAGCGCCACCTGGCCGCGTTCGAACCATGAGATGGTGTGCTTCATCCACTCGGCATCGTCGCGGTTGGGATAATCCTCGTGCATGTGCGCGCCGCGGCTTTCCTTGCGGTTGGCGGCCGAATGCATCGTCACCACCGCCTGCGGCAGCATGTTGTCGAGCTCGAGCGTCTCGACCAGGTCGGTGTTCCAGATCAGCGAGCGATCGGCGACCGAGACGTCCTGCAGGCTGGCATAGGTCTGGTCGATCCGGCCGAGCCCCTCGCGCAGCAGCGCGCTGTCGCGGAACACCGCGCAATGCTTCTGCATCGTGCGCTGCATGTCGAGCCGGATCGCGGAGGTCGGCGTGGCGCCGGCGGCGTGGCGGAAACGGTCGAGCCGGCCGAGCGCCCGGTCGTCGGCTTCCTTGACCACCGCGCCATGCTTGCTGCCGGGCGCGACCAGTTCGGCGATGCGGAAGCCGGTGGCGCGGCCGAACACGACCAGATCGATCAGCGAGTTGGAGCCCAGCCGGTTGGCGCCGTGGACCGAGACGCACGCCGCCTCCCCCACCGCGAACAGCCCCGGGACGATCGCGTCGGGATCGCCGTCCTTCAGCGTCACGACCTCGCCATGATAGTTACACGGAATGCCGCCCATATTGTAATGGACCGTCGGCGTGACGGGCAGCGGCTGGCGCGTGAGATCGACCCCGGCGAAGATCTTGCCCGTCTCGGTGATGCCGGGCAGCCGCTCGGCCAGCACCTTGGGATCGATATGGTCGAGGTGCAGGAAGATATGGTCCTTGTGCTCCCCGACGCCGCGCCCCTCGCGCATCTCCATCGCCATCGAGCGCGCGACGACGTCGCGTGACGCCAGGTCCTTGGCGGAGGGGGCGTAGCGCTCCATGAACCGCTCGCCCTCGCTGTTGGTGAGATAGCCGCCCTCGCCGCGCGCGCCCTCGGTGATCAGCACGCCCGCGCCGTAGATGCCCGTCGGGTGGAACTGGACGAACTCCATGTCCTGCAACGGCAGGCCGGCGCGCAGCACCATGCCGCCGCCGTCGCCGGTGCAGGTATGCGCCGAGGTCGCGGAGAAATAAGTGCGGCCCGACCCGCCGGTGGCGAGCACCACCGCCTGCGCGCGGAAGCGGTGGATCGTCCCGTCCTCCATGCACAGCGCGATCACGCCCTTGCACTCCCCGCCCTCCATGATCAGGTCGAGCGCGAAATATTCGACGAAGAAGTCCGCGTCATATTTCAGGCTCTGCTGGTAGAGCGCGTGGAGCATGGCGTGGCCGGTGCGGTCGGCCG
>CAXUGZ010000056.1:0-7914 GCA_964250685.1 uncultured Sphingomonadaceae bacterium | reverse complement strand
TCCTGTCGCAGCGCGGCTGGCTGCGCGCGATGAAGGGGCATGTCGAGCTCGCCTCGGCCGAGACGCTCAAGTTCAAGGAAGGCGACGGCCCGGCACACGCCTTCCACGCGCAGACCACCGACAAGCTGCTGCTCGTCGCCGATACCGGGCGCGTCTACACGCTGGCCGCCGATCGGCTGCCGGGCGGGCGCGGCTTCGGCGAGCCCGTGCGCCTGCTCGTCGATCTGGAGGGTGAGGCGGGGGTGATCTCGCTGCTGCCGCTGCGGCGCGGAGCGCGGCTGCTGCTCGCGGCGGGCGACGGCAGGGGCTTCGTCGCCAAGGAGGACGAGATCCTCGCCGAGACGCGCAAGGGCCGCCAGGTGGTGAACCTGCGCGCCGGCGCCAGGCTCAAGGTCGCGCGGCCGATCGCCGCCGAGCACGATTATGTCGCGGCGATCGGCGACAACCGCAAGCTGGTGGTGTTCCCGCTCGCCGAGCTGCCCGAGATGACGCGCGGGCAGGGCGCGCAGATCCAGCGTTACCGCGACGGGGGATTGGCCGACGCCACCACCTTCCGCCTGGCCGAGGGGCTTTCGTGGCCGATGGGCGGCGGCGGCGGGCGGATGCGCACCGAGAGCGACCTGGGGCCGTGGCGCGCCGCGCGCGGCGCCGCGGGGCGCATGCCGCCGACCGGTTTTCCGCGCGACAATCGCTTCGGTTATCGCCCTACATAGTTGAAAACTGACGAAGCATTAACCCTGCCGCGTTAACACTCGCCGTTGATGCAGCACCGCAAGATCAGGGATGCGAGCGCGATCGCCGCCGTGCCCGGCGAAGCCGGGGCGGATGCGTCCGTGGCGCGCGATCCGACCGGATTCGAGTGGGCGGAGTCGCGCTGGGCCTATCTCGATGCGATCCACATTCCGGCCGCGATGCTGACGCTGGAGGACGAACGGCTGGTCCCGATCGCGCATAACCGCGCGTTCGACCAGGTCGCCGGGGGCTCGGTCGCCGCGCTCGCCGGCCTGCTGCCGATCGTGCGCGCCTTCATCGCCGGCGGACAGGCAAGCCACGAGTGCCGATGGCGGCAGCCCCATATCGGCGGCCATCATTTCAGCGCGCATCTGACGCGCCTGCCGCCGCTCGGCCGGCATCGCGATCGCGTGATGCTGAGCCTGGTCGATCGCACGTCGGAGATCGAGACCGAACGATCGCTGCGCGCCGAGATGCTGCTCGACAGCCTCACCGGCCTGCCCAACCGCCTCGCCTTCGAGGAAGCGGTCGAGGCCGCCATCGCGGAGGCGGACGGCGCGGGCAACGTGGCGGTGCTGGCGATCAACCTCGCCCGGTTCAGCCGGATCAACGAATGCGTCGGCGCGCTGGCGGGCGACGAACTGATCCTGACGGTCGCCAGCCGCTTCGTGTCCGCACTGCGCGGCGAGGCGATGCTCGCGCGCACCGGGGGCGACGAGTTCGGCGTGATGTTCGGAGGCGATGCGGGCAAGGCGCTGGAGCTGGCGCGCCGGCTGCGCGGCGTGCTGGTCCAACCGATCCGCCTCGCCGAGCTCGAGATCAGGATCGACGGGGCGATCGGCTGCGCGCTGCTGGGCGCGCGCGCGCCGAGTGCGGGCGACGTGTTGCGCGATGCGCAGGCCGCGCTCAAGCGCGCCAAGGCGTCGGGGCGGGTCGAGGTCTACCGCCCGGGCGAGCTCAGCCACGCGCGGCGGCGCTTCAGCCTCGAAACCGAGCTCGGCCGCGCGATCGAGCGCGACCAGCTGAGCCTCGCCTTCCAGCCGCTGATCGATCTGGACACGGGCGCGGTGTCGGGCTTCGAGGCGCTCGCGCGCTGGACGCACCCGGAGCACGGGATCATCGTTCCCGACGAGTTCATCCCGGTGGCCGAGGATTCGGTGCTGATCGTTCCGCTCGGCCGCTGGGTGCTGGACGCGGCGGTGCGGACGCTTGCGGCATGGGACGCGGCGGCAGGCGTGACGCTGCCGCTGAAACTGTGCGTCAACGTGTCGCCGGTGCAGCTCGCTCGCGACACGGTCGCCTCGGCGGTCGCGTCGACGCTTACCGCGGCGGGCGTCGCGGGGGATCGGCTGACGCTGGAGCTGACCGAAAGCTCGCTGGTGGCCGATCCCGAGCGCGCCAGGCGCGTGCTCCAGGGGCTGCACGCGCTCGGCTGCTGCGTGGCGATGGACGATTTCGGCACCGGCTATTCCAGCCTCGCGTCGCTCCAGAAACTGCCGATCGACGTGCTCAAGATCGATCGCAGCTTCGTCACCGACATGCATGAGAACCGCGATTCGGTCGCGATCATCCGCGCCATCCTCGGGCTGGCGCGCGCGCTCGGCATGTCCACCACCGCCGAGGGGATCGAGACCGTCGAGACCGCGCGCACGCTCGCCGCGCTCGGCTGCACCACCGGGCAGGGATTCTATTTCGCGCATCCGATGAGCGCGAGCGACGCGCTCGACTATTTTCTCGCCAGGCGCGCCTGAGCCACCGCCGCGGCCGCGATCGCGCGCACGCGCTCGGCATCGGGAAAGCCTTCATCGATCCAGCGGCGCTCGACCGCTTTGAGCGTGGCCGCGACTACCGGCCCTTCGCTCAACCCCATCGCCACCAGCGCGCCGCCGCCGATCGGCAGGCGCGGCGGCCGCCAATCGTCGAGCGCGGCGAGCGCGAGCGCGAGCGCGTCGTCCGGAGCGTGGAGCAGCAGCCGGTCGCGCGCGCGCTCGATCCCGATCGCGTAGGCGAGCGCGCGGGGGGACGCGCCGATGTCCGCGCTCGCGGCGAGCGCCAGCCGCCGGCGCTGTATGGTCGAGAGCTTGAGCCGCGCCGCCACCGCCTCCGCGCGTGACGGATCGGGGGGGAGCAAGGCCGACAGGCGGCGGAGCGGATCGCCGGCGCCGGCCTCGCGCGCCACCAGCCGCGCGAGCCGCGCGACGCCGTCCTCGCCGATCTCGGGCAGCACGGGGGCGAGGATCGCGTGCGCCACCATCAGCCCGATCGCGGCCACCGGATCGCGCGCGCCGAGCAGCTTGAGCAGTTCCTGCGCGATCCGCTCGCGCGACAGCGCCATCAGATCGTTGGCGCGCGCAGCACACGCCGCCAGCGCCGCGCGATCGGGCTCGCCCCGCCCGAAGCGCGCGTGGAAGCGGAAGAAGCGCAGGATGCGCAGATGGTCTTCCGCGATGCGGCCTAGCGGATCGCCGATGAAGCGCACCAGCCCCGCCGCGAGGTCGTCGAGACCGCCGAAATGATCGTGCACCTCGCCGCCGATCGGCTCCGCCGACAGCGCGTTGATCGTGAAGTCGCGCCGCGCGGCGTCGTCGCGCCACGCATCGGTGAACGCGACCAGCGCGTGCCGCCCGTCGGTGGCGACGTCGCGGCGCAGCGTCGTCACCTCGACCGGGCCGTCGGGCAGCACCGCGGTAACCGTGCCGTGCGCGATGCCGGTCGGGACCGCCTTGATCGCCGCCGCGCGCAGCCGCGCGATCACCTCCTCCGGGCGCAGCGGGGTCGCCAGGTCGACATCCGCCACGGGCAGCCCCAGCAACGTGTCGCGCACCGCGCCGCCGACATAGCGGACCAGCCCGTCGCGAGCGCCGAGCGCGGTCTCGAGCTGGCGCAGCCCCGTCCGCTCGCGCCACGCGGCGGGGGGCAGGATCACGCGAACCCCGCCAGCCGGCGCGAGAGGTTGACGATCATCGCGGCGGTGATTCCCCAGATGCGCCGCTCCTGCCATTGGATCACGGTGATGCGCCGCTCCACCTCGCCGAACAGCCGCGTCTCGCGCGCATGGTTGCCCGCATCGATCAGGAAGGCGAGCGGCACCTCGAACACCGCCGCGACCTCGGCCTCGTGCGGGATGAGCGGCAGGTCCGGCGCCACCACGCCCAGCACGGGAACGATATCGTAGCCCGAGCCGGTGCGGTAGGTCTGGAGCATGTCGACCACCTCCACGCCGGTCGGGGGGAGCCCGATCTCCTCCTCCGCCTCGCGCAGCGCGGCGGCGACGGGGCCATCGTCCTCGGGATCGATCTTGCCGCCGGGAAAGGCGATCTGCCCCGCATGGCGGCGCAGGCTCGGCTGGCGCAGCGTCAGGATCACCCCCGGCGCGGCGCGGTCGGTGACCGCGATCAGCACCGCCGCGGCAATGTGCGGGCCGGGGAAGCGCACATTGTCGCCCTCGCTGACGGTGACGTCGGCGCTCGCCGCGAGCGCCGCGCGCAGCCTGCCTGCGAGGCTCATGCCTCCTCCAGCGCGAAGAACGCGCCGTCGGACCACAGCCCCGGCGGCTGCGCTCCCTCCGCCAGCGCCAGCTCGGCCAGTTCGTAATAAACCGGCCGCGCGATCAGCGCCTCGAGCCCGTCGCGCACCACCACATAAGGCTGCCCGCCGCGCACGCGCAGCGGGTGGCCGGGTCCCGCCACGAGCGGCTCGTCGGTATTGAGGCGGAAGGCGAGCCGGCGCGATCGCCCCTCGCCCTCGCTGCGCAGCTCGACCGCGACGAAGGGCGCGTCCTCCACCGCGATGTCGAGCTTCTCGATCGGCGTCACCAGCACGAAGCCCCCTTCGGGCTCGCGCCGCAGCAGGCTGGCGAACAGGCGCACCATCGCCGGGCGGCGGATCGGCGCGCCCTCGTGAAACCAGGTGCCGTCGCGCGCGATGCGCATGCGGCTGTCGCCGCAATGCGCCGGGTTCCAGCGCGCGACCGGGGGCAGTTTCTGCTCGGCCGCCATGCGCGCGATCTCGGCGAGCGGCACGCCGGCAAGGTCGGGCAGGGGGGGCGTGCTCTCGGGCATGCCGCGCGTTAGCGAAGCGGCGCGCCGCTGTCTCCTGCCAGCGGCGCCGGTCCCAGCGTTCCCCGCGCCGGCAAGCTCCGTCCGCCGGTGCGCGCGAGCAGCCGGCGGCGCTCGAACGGCCCGGGCAGGTCCCACGCGCCGGTCGACTCCGCGGTGAAGCCGAAGAAGCGGCCATAATATTCGGGATCGCCGATCAGCACCTGCGGATCGGCCCCCGCCGCATCGGCGCGCGCCAGCGCATGTTCCATCAGCGCGCGTCCCAGCCCGCCGCGCTGGCGATCGGGCCGTATCGCGACCGGCCCGACCAGCACCAAGCGCACCGGCGCGCCGTCCGGAGGGGTCAGCGCGACGGGCCAGCTCTGCAGCGAGCCGACCAGCGCGCGCGCATCGTCGAACGCGGCGAACGACAAGGCCGCGATCGGCGCGACGCCCTCGCGCAGGCGGTATGCGGTGCGCGCGCGGCGATCCGCGCCGAACGCGGCGTCGAGCAACCGCTCGATGTCGTGCGGGGACGCCTCAGCCAGCGGCAGGATCATGGTCACGGGGGTGGGGCGTCTCGGTGCAGCGGGGAGGGCGCCCTTACCGCACTGCCTGCGCAAGGCAATGGCGCGCGGCTGGCTCCCGCGCCGCCGGCCCGCTAGGAGGCGGCGGTCCATTCGGAGCGCCTGCATGACCGCGAGTCACCCTGATGTGTCCGTCTTCCCCCGTCCGCTCGTGCTCGCGCCCGAGATCGGCGGCCCGCACGATCGCGTGCGGCTGGAGGTGAGCGACATCGTCATCGATGTGCTGACGGGCATCTATTCGGAGGAGACGCATCGCCCGCAGCCGCTGCGCGTCTCGGTCAAGGCGGACATTCCGGCGCCCGGGCGGTTCGCGCACGACACCCCGCTCGCCGCCTCCAAGAACTATCTCGATCTGCGCCGCGCGATCGAGGGGCTGCCGCCCGAGCGGCACTTCACGCTGGTGGAGGCGGTCGCCGACCATATCGCCGACACGCTGTTCGGCCAGGACGAGCGCGTGCTGCGCGTCGAGGTGCGCATCGTCAAGCTCGCGCTGTCGCAGGCGGGCGAATCGATCGGGATGACGCTGGTGCGCGAGCGCGGCTGATGCTCGCGCTCGTCACCGGGGGCCTGAGCAAGCTCGGCTCCGTCATCGCTGCGCGGCTCGCGGCCGACGGATACGACCTCGCGCTGCACGTGCGCGACGCGGGCGAACCCGATGCGGCACTCGCCGATCGGCTGGCGGCGCACGGTGCGCGCTGGGCGGTGTTCGCGGCCGACCTGGCCGGCAAGGACGCGGTGGAGGGGCTGGTCGCGCGCGTCGCCGCCGCGTTCGGGCGGGCGCCCGACTGCCTCGTCAACAGCGCCTCGATGCTGAGCGAGGGGGGATGGGCGGAGGCCGGGCTCGATGCGCTCGCCGAACATTTCCGGGTGAACAGCGCCGCGCCGATCGTGCTCGCGCGCACGCTCGCGGCGGCGCTCGGGCGCGACGGGCGCGGCGCGGTGGTCAACATCCTCGATCAGCGCATCCGCAATCCGCCGGTGGACCAGGCCGCCTACACGCTCTCCAAGCTCGCGCTCGCCGCCGCGACGCGCGTGACGGCGCGCGCCTTCGCGCCGACGCTGCGCGTCAACGCGGTCGCGCCGGGGCTCACCGTTGCGGGCGAGGACTATGCCCCCGGCCAGGCGGCTCGGCTCGCGCCGTTGATGCCGCTGGGCCGGCTGCCGGAGGCGCACGACGTCGCCGACGCGGTCGCGTATCTCGCGGGCGCCGGGGCGGTGACGGGGCAGGTCCTGTTCGTCGATGGCGGCGCGTCGCTGGAGAGCTTTCCCCATGATTTCGCGCACATGGCGCGCTGAGTTCACTCGCGCGTGCAGGGACCCAGGCCCGCCAGCACCAGCGCGTAATCCGCCTGCGCCGCCGCGGCGTCGTCGGGCGCCGCGTCCGCCACCGCGGTCTCGGGCAAACGCGCGGGCAGCCCGCACGCGAGGCGATACCAGAGCAGGCTCTCGGGCGCGGGCGGGGCCGCGCTGTTGTCGACCATCTCGGTCAGCGCCACCGCCCAGCGCGGCGCCTCGCCCGGCCGGCGCAGGATCGAGAGCGAGATCGGGCGCGCATCGGCGGTGCGCAGGAAGATCTGCGTCTCGCTCTCGCCCGGCAGCGATCCGGCGACGTGGAAGGCGCGCGTCACGCCGGTGATCGCGGGGGCGGCGTCGGGCGCGGCGGCGGCGGAGAGGATCGCGCGCAGCCGCGCCTCGTTCTCGGGCGTGCGCGGCACCTGCGCGTCGGGCGCGATCAGGCGCAGCGTGCCCGGCTTGTCCGTGGCGGCGGCGAGCAGCAGCACGGGCACGTCCTTCAGCCGCCGCCGTCCGTCGGACGCTGCGAGCGGCAGATCGACCAGGTACGAGACGCTCGCCGGCAGCACCGCCTGCCCGCTGATCAGCGCGCGCACCTCGGCCTCGACATAGAATCGGGTCCGTCCGGGGGGCACGCCGGCGGCGGCGGCATCGAGCGGGATCGCGCGGACGACGCGCGCGGCGACCACGACCGGGGCGGCAAGCGCCATGTCCGCAAGTGCAACATAGCTGAAGCGCGTCGGCAGGCCGGCATAAGGCGGGGGCGGTGCCGCTCGCGCCATCGTGGCGCAAGCCGCGAGGATCAGGGCAAAGATCGCGCGGGGCCGGGTGCGGGTCATCCTCCTTCCCCTGCATCGCGCGGGCCGGCATTTCAAGCCGCGCACACGCGATGACAAAGCGTTTGCGTCATCGGAAACGTGACGATAGGAATAGCTTGTATCGCGATCGACGGCGCCAGACCGTCCACGCGATGGCAAATCCAAGCGGGCGCCGAATGGGGCGGCGGCCGAGCGTTGCCACCATCCGAATTGGAGGGAGTGTCGTTCCTTAATGGCTTACGCTGATCAGCCTGCAATGAGTCCGCGCAAGATCGCGGGCATCGCCTTCGTGGTCCTGTTCCACGCCCTGGTCGGTTATGCGTTCATCACGGGTCTCGCCTACAACGTCATCAAGAAGGCGGCGCAGGACCTCAAGGTGGTGGACGTCAAGGAAGCGCCGCCACCGCCCGAGCAGAAGCCGCCGCCGCCGCCGCCCAACCAGAAGGT
>CAXUGZ010000055.1:0-7967 GCA_964250685.1 uncultured Sphingomonadaceae bacterium | reverse complement strand
AACGGGTGATCGACACGATCGTGCTTGCGACCGACTGGCTGATCGAGCATCCGCGCGCCGGGGCACAATTGGAGCATCCCCGCTGGCGCAAATGGAAGCCGCGCGGGACCAGATACGTCCTCGTCTACGAGGTCGTCGCCGACGGAATCGAGGTCGTCCGCATTCATCATGAGCGGAACGACTGGCGTCTGGTGCCCCGATGATCCGCACCGGGCTTCTCGGCGGGTCGTTCAATCCCGCGCATGCCGGCCACCGCCGCATCAGCCTGCAGGCGATCGCGGCGCTCGGGCTCGATGAATTGTGGTGGCTGGTGTCGCCGGGCAATCCGCTCAAGGAGGCGGCGGGCGACATGGCGCCGCTGCCCGCGCGCCTGGCGTCGGCGGTCGCGGCGGCGCGGCGCACGCCGATCGTGCCGACCGCGATCGAGTCGCGCCTCGGCACGCGCTACACCGCCGACACGCTCGCCCGATTGGTGCGGCGCTACCCCAATCGGCGCTTCGTCTGGCTGATGGGTGCCGACAATCTCGCCCAGTTCCATCGCTGGCGCGGGTGGCGCGGGATCGCGCGCACCATGACGATTGCGGTGATCGCGCGTCCGGGTTATGATGCGCGCGCCCTCACAGCGCCCGCTATGGGGTGGCTTCGGCGCTTCGTCCGTGCCGGTGCCGTCGATCTGAACTGGACGACGTGGAGTCCGCCGGCGCTCGTGCTGTTGCGCTTCCGCCCCGATCCATCCTCGGCGACGCGCGCGCGCGCCCTTCGTCCCGACTGGCATTCGTCCGTCAAAACCGCCGGCTTGCGCGATCGCGTGTCGCGCCGGCCGCTTTCCTAGGAGGTTCCTTGCCCGCCACCGCCTCGCATGTTCGTGCCGCCGCCGGCCCGGCACCCGCCCCCGTCGGCGATCCCTCCGACAGCATCGATGCGCTCCATCGCATGATCCTCGACCAGCTCGACGACGATCAGGCGATCGAGACCGTCTCGATCCCGCTCGCGGGCAAATCCTCGATCGCCGATTACATGGTGGTGGCGTCGGGCCGGTCGAGCCGTCACGTCGGCGCGATGACCGCCAAGCTGGCCGAGCGCGTCAAGGCGCAGACCGGCCGCAGCCCGCGGATCGAGGGGATGCCCGCCGCCGATTGGGTGCTGATCGATGCTGGCGACGTGATCGTCCACCTGTTCCGGCCCGAGGTCCGCAGCTTCTACAATCTCGAGCGGATGTGGGCGTTCGGCGACGCGCCGCGCGCCGTGCCGGAGACCGCCGGCGCGGCCTGAGCGCCGATGCTGCTCCACATCGTTGCGCGCGGCCGCATCGGCCGCGGGCCCGAGGCCGATCTGGTCGAGCGCTACCTCGCGCGCATCGCGTGGCCCACTAGGGTGACCGAGCTGCCCGATCGCGGCGGCCGCATCCCCCCGGCACCTCCCGCCACCGTCACCATCCTGCTCGACGAGAGGGGGGAAAGCCTCGGCTCGATCGCGTTCGCCGAGCGGCTCGGGCGCTGGCGCGACGAGGGCGCGCGCGAGGCGCGCTTCCTGATCGGCGCCGCCGACGGCTTCGACGACGAGAGTCGCGCGGGCGCCGATCTCCTGCTGGGCTTCGGCGCGATGACGTGGCCGCACCTGCTCGCGCGCGCGATGCTCGCCGAACAATTGTGGCGCGCGAGCAGCATCCTTGCCGGCCACCCTTATCATCGCGCGGGCTAGGTGAGCGCCCTGGGTCTCGCCGTCCTGCTGGCGGGCGCGGCCGATCCGCCTGCCAGGGCTCGCCTGCTCGCGGCGGCGGAGCGGCTGGCGCTCGCGCCGGCGGACGGCTCGCTCGAAGAGCAAGCGGGCCGCAGCGCCGCCCGCGCCGCGATCGCGGGTGCGCTCGCGCGCGGGCGATCGCGGGAGGCGGCGGTGCCCGAAACCGCCGCGCGATTGGCGGGGCTGCCGACGCCGTCGCTGCGTCCCGGCACACGCCCGGGCGCCGCGCGCGCGCCGGTCTATCGGCTGGCCACCGCCGGCCGCGTCGTCGTCGGCACCGGCGAGCGCGGCGAGACCGGGTGGCGCGCGCGCGGGCTTACGCTCGCGACCGATCCCGACGCGCCGGTGGTGGCGCCCGCGCTCGGCCGCGTCGCCTATGCCGGCGCGTTCGGCGGTTATGGCCGGATCGTGATCCTCGATCACGGGCACGGCTGGACCACCCTGCTGGCCGGGCTCGGCTCGGTGGAGGCGCGCGCGGGCGCGCTCGCCCCGATGGGGAGCCCGCTCGGCCGCATGGGCGCGGGCGCGCCGCGTCTGCTGATCGAGCTGCGGCACGCGGGGCGGCCGGTCGACGCGGCCGAAATGGCGGCGGAGTGACGGCGGCGGGTCCGCTCGACGCAAGTCGGTTTTCCACGCGCGCACAACGCGCTACAGGGGGCGCCACAGATGAGAGACCCCCTCACGATGCGTAAGACCCTGTTGCGCGCCGGCGGCGTCGTCGCCGCGATGGCGCTGCTGCCCGCGATCTCCGCCGGCCTCGCCGCGAGCGACGTCGACAGCTACCAGCAGCTCGACCAGTTCATGGCGGTGTTCGAACGGGTCAAGGCCGATTATGTCGACAAGGTCGACGACAAGACGCTGATCCACGGCGCGATCGACGGCATGCTCGCCAGCCTGGATCCGCATTCCTCCTACCTCGACCAGCACGACTTCAAGGACATGATGTCGACCACCGAGGGCAATTACGGCGGCCTCGGCCTGACCGTGCAGATGAGCGAGGGGGCGGTGAAGGTCGTCACCGCGACCGAGGATACGCCCGCGTCGCGCGCCGGGATCAAGGCGGGCGACTATATCACCGATCTCGACGGCAAGCTGATCTATGGCGGCACGCTGCAGGACGCGGTCACGCTGATGCGCGGCGATCCGGGTTCGAAGGTGCGCCTCACGATCGTGCGCCCCGGCCGCGACAAGCCGTTCGACGTGACGCTCACGCGCGAGATCATCCGGATCAAGGCGGTCAAGTGGGAGGTCAAGGACCGCGTCGGCATCATCAACATCAACACCTTCAGCAAGCTCACCGGACCGGGCGTGCGCGACGCGATCGCGGGCATCGACAAGGCGGTCGGCGGCCGTCCGCTCGGCTACGTGGTCGATCTGCGCGAGAATCCGGGCGGGCTGCTCGATCAGGCGATCGAGGTCGCCGACGCGTTCCTCGATCATGGCGAGATCGTCTCGCAGCGCGGGCGCGAGAAGACCGATATCGAGCGTTATTACGCCAAGCCCGGCGACGACGCGCACGGCCTGCCGGTGGTGGTGCTGGTCGATGCGGGATCGGCCTCGGCCGCCGAGATCGTCGCCGCCGCGCTGCAGGACCAGCGGCGCGGGCTCGTGCTGGGCGAGCGCAGCTTCGGCAAGGGATCGGTGCAGACCCTGCTGCCGCTGACCGAGGATACCGCACTGCGCCTCACCACCGCGCGCTACTACACGCCCTCGGGCCGGTCGGTGCAGGAGGGCGGGGTCGAGCCCGACATCGCGGTGCCGCAGCTCACCGACGCCGATTACAAGGCGCGCCCGCGCCTGCGCGAGGCCGATCTCAAGCGCCACCTGATCAACCAGGCCAAGGTCGACAACAGCGTGCTGGAGGAGGACGCGACCCCCGATCCGCGCTTCTCGGCGACGGCCGATTCGCTCAAGAAGGCGGGTGTGACCGACTTCCAGCTGGATTACGCGGTCAGGACGATCGCGCGGCTGGGCGGACCGCCGCCGCAGCTCGCGGCCGCGAGCGCGGCGGTCCCGCCGAAGCCCGCGCACTGATGCTCGCCCCCGCGCGTGCGCTCGCGCTGGCGGTGCCGGCGCTGCTGATCGCGGGAGCGCTCGGCTCGCAATATTGGGGCGGGTTGTACCCGTGCGAGATGTGCCTGTGGCAGCGCTGGCCGCATTATGGCGCGATCGTCGCCGCTTTGCTCGCGATGCTGCTGCGCGCCACGGCGGCGAGCCGGCCGCTGACGCTGCTCGCGGGGCTGCTGATCCTCGGCAGCGGCGCGATCGGGATATGGCAGGCGGGGGCCGAATATCGCTGGTGGGCGGGGCCGCAGCACTGCACCTCGATGGTGCATGCGGGCGCGGCCGATCTGCTGCGCGCGATTCTCGCCCAGCCGCTGATCCGCTGCGACGTGCCGCAATGGACGCTGATGGGGGTCAGCCTGGCGGGATGGAACGCCTTGTTCTCGCTCGCGGGCGGAAGCGCGGTGCTGGCTTTGTGCCGGGCGCGCACGCGATGATCCCCGCGCAGGAGAAGGAGCGCGCGGGCATGCTGCGCGTCGATCAGGCGGGCGAGTTCGGGGCGACGCGCATCTATGCGGGGCAGCTCGCGGTGATGGGCAGCCGCCATCCGCTCGCCCGCGCGATCGCCCGCATGGCCGCGCAGGAGGAGCGCCACCGCCGCCATTTCGACGCGATGATCGCCGCGCGCGGCGTCCGCCCGACGCTTCTCACGCCGATATGGCACGTGGCGGGCTTCGCGCTCGGCGCCGCCACCGCGCTGCTCGGGCCCGAGGCGGCGATGGCGTGCACCGCGGCGGTCGAGACCGAAATCGACCGCCATTATGGCGATCAGATCGACCGGCTGGGTGACAGCGATCCCGAACTGACCGAGGCGATCACCGACTTCCGCGCCGACGAGGTCGAGCATCTCGACGCCGCGCTGGGGCTGGGGGCGGAGAAGGCGCCGGCGTTTGCGTTGCTGTCGGCGGCGATCCGGCTCGGCTGCCGCGTCGCGATCCGCGTGTCCGAACGGATATGAAAGCCGCCCGGCGCGTTCGACAGGTTGAGGAGTAAGCGCGATGATCAAGCACGCCGTTCTACCGCTCGCGGCATCGCTCGCGATCGGGCTCGGCTGGACCGCGCCCGCGCAGGCCCAGCGCGGCGCGTTGATCGTCTACGGATCGGACCCGTGCCCCGCCAACACGATCTGCGTGCGCGCGCCCGAGAGCGAGCGCTATCGCATCCCGCAGTCGCTGCGTTCGGGCACGCTCGCTCCGTCGCAGCAGCCCTGGGGCAAGCGCGCGGCAGACGTCGCCAGCGCGGGCGGCGACCGGGGCCCCGGCACGTGCACCAACGTCGGCGGCGGCGGCGGGAGCAACTGCATGGCCAACATCCTGCGCCAGGCGCGCGAGGAAAAGGCGCAGGCCAAGGACGAAGCCGCCGCCTCCCCGATCCCACGATAGCATGTAATCCTCCCCGGCTTTTGCCGGGGAGGGGGACCAGCCGCGCCAGCGGGTGGTGGAGGGGTATTCGGCCGGCGCGCCTGCCCCTCCACCAGCCTGCGGCCGGCCCCCTCCCCATGAAAACATGGGGAGGAATGGAGTGACCGCCGCCTTCGTTCACGCCGGCGCAACGGCGTTCATGGAATGACAGCCCGATGAAGACCACGCTCCTCGCCGCCTTGCTCGTGCTGCCCGTCTGCGCTCCATCACCTGCCGCGGGCGGCGTGCATCAGGGCGAGCGGATCTCGACGCTGATCGTGTACGGCAACGATCCCTGCCCGCGCAGCGCGGACGACGAGATCGTGGTGTGCGCGCGCCAGCCCGAGAGCGAGCGCTACCGCATCCCCGCGCCGCTGCGCGTCAAGCCGTTCGACGCCGCGCGCGACGGCAGCTGGGCGGGCACCGCCAAGGTGCTCGAATTCGTCAGCCGCCAGGGCATCCCCAACAGCTGCTCGCCGCAGGGCAGCTACGGCCAGAGCGGGTGCTTCCAGCGCTTCCTCGAGGAAAACCGGCAGGCGCGCGCGGCCGGAGCGCCTTGACAGCCCCGGCCAAAGCACCTAGCTGGCCCGCTTTCGCGGGGCACTCCACGGTGTCCATGCGATCCTAGACATGAAGTGATGAGGGCCATGTTCGCAATCGTGCGCACGGGCGGCAAGCAATATCGCGTTGCCCCTGGAGACAAGATCATCGTCGAGAAGATCGACGGCGATGCCGGCGCGGCGGTGTCGCTGGCCGACGTCCTGCTCGCGGGCGAGGGCGCCGATTTCCAGTCGGTCGAAGGTCTGACGGTCTCGGCCGAGATCGTGGCGCAGGGGCGCGGCGACAAGATCATCGTCTTCAAGAAGCGTCGCCGCCACAATTACCGGCGCCGCAACGGCCATCGCCAATATCACACCGTGCTGAAGATCACCGCGATCGGCGATCATCAGGCGGAGCAGAAGACGGCGGCGGTCGAGTCCGCTCCGGCAGCCGCGCCCGCGGCGGCCGAAGCCTGACGGGAGCGTAGAGAGACATGGCACATAAGAAAGCAGGCGGCTCCTCGCGCAACGGCCGCGATTCGGCGGGCCGGCGCCTGGGCGTCAAGAAGTTCGGCGGCGAAGCGGTGATCGGCGGCAACATCATCGTCCGCCAGCGCGGCACCCGCGTCTATCCCGGCACCAATGTCGGCATGGGCAAGGATCACACGCTGTTCGCGCTGGCCGAGGGCCGCGTCGCCTTCCATCAAGGCAAGCTCGGCCGCTCGTTCGTGAGCGTGATTACGGCGCAAGCGGCCGAATAGCGGACGAACGCATCGCGCGGGTCGTCCAGGGGGCGACCCGGGATCCGCGCTCAAGCGGATCATCAGGGAGACGGGTCGCCCCCCGCCTCCCTTTTTCATGTCTCCCTGAAACATGCTGCCATCGGCCGGTAACGTGCCGCTGGCAGTACCTGCGAAGGAGACGAGGCCATGTTCGCGATCACCGAGCGGCTGCTGCTGAGACCCGGCTGGGCGGAGGATGCGCCCGCGCTGTCGCGCGCGATCGGCGACGAGGCGGTGGTGCGCCACCTGGCGCGGGTGCCCTGGCCCTATGCGCTGGGCGATGCCGAACGCTTCCTGGCATGGCCGGTCGATCCGCTGCGCCCGCGCTTCCTGATCTTCCTGCGCGAGACCGGCGCGCTGGTCGGCGGGATCGGTCTGCACGGCGAACTCGAGGCCGAACTCGGCTATTGGGTGTCGCGCGCGTATTGGGCGCGCGGCCTCGCCACCGAGGCGGGCCGCGCGGTGGTGGCGCTGGCCGATTGCAGCCTGCGCCTGCCGCGCCTCGTCTCCGCGCATGCGCTCGACAATCCGGCGTCGGGCGCGGTGCTGCGCAAGCTCGGCTTCCGGCCGGGCGGCGTGGTCTCCCGCCACAGCGTCGGGCGGCGCGGCGAGAGGGAGGTGCGCCTGTTCGCGCGCGCGCGCCCGGCCGCGGCGGAAACCGTCGAGCCGCTCGCCGCGTAAGGCCGGCGATGACGCGGGCGGCCTTCCGCGCTAAGGCACCGCCATGCATTTCCTCGACCAGGCCAAAGTCTTCATCCGCTCAGGGAGCGGCGGCCCCGGCGCGGTCTCGTTCCGGCGCGAGAAATATATCGAATATGGCGGCCCCGACGGCGGCAATGGTGGCAAGGGCGGCGACATCGTGTTCGAGGCCGTGGACGGACTGAACACGCTGATCGACTTCCGCTACACCCAGCATCTCAAGGCGCCGCGCGGCATGCCCGGCGCGGGCCAGAACCGCACCGGGGCGGGCGGCGACGATCTGGTCGTGCGCGTCCCGCTCGGCACGCAGATCCTGTCCGACGACAACGAGCAGGTGCTCGCCGACTTCACGATTCCGGGCGAGCGGCGCGTGTTCCTGAAGGGAGGCGACGGCGGGCGCGGCAATGCCAGCTACAAGACCTCGACCAACCGCGCGCCGCGCCAGCACGGGCCGGGCTGGCCGGGCGAGGAGATGTGGGTCTGGCTCAGGCTCAAATTGCTCGCCGACGCGGGGCTGGTCGGGCTGCCCAATGCGGGCAAGTCGACCTTCATCAACGCGGTCACCAACGCCGCCGCCAAGGTCGGCGCCTATCCCTTCACCACCACGCGCCCCCAGCTCGGCGTGGCGAGCCGGCACGGGCGCGAATTCGTGGTGGCGGACATTCCCGGGCTGATCGAGGGCGCCGCCGAGGGGGCCGGGATCGGCGACCGCTTCCTCGGCCATATCGAGCGCTGCCGCGTGC
>CAXUGZ010000054.1:571-8068 GCA_964250685.1 uncultured Sphingomonadaceae bacterium | reverse complement strand
GGTGCATCAATGGCTCAAGAAGGCGGTTCTGCTCTCGTTCCGCCTCAACGACAATGCCATGATCGGCGCGGGCGAGGGCGGCCCGGCGTGGGACAAGGTGCCGCTCAAATGGGCGGGCTGGGATGCCGACCGCTTCCGCGACGCGGGCTTCCGCGCGGTGCCGGGCGCGGTCGCGCGGGCCGGGGCGTTCGTCGCCCGGGGCGTGGTGCTGATGCCGAGCTTCGTCAACATCGGCGCCTATGTCGGCGAGGGCACGATGGTCGATACTTGGGCCACGGTCGGGAGCTGCGCGCAGATCGGGCGCAACGTCCATCTGTCGGGCGGGGCGGGGATCGGCGGCGTGCTCGAGCCGCTTCAGGCCAATCCGGTGGTGATCGAGGACGGCTGCTTCATCGGCGCGCGCTCCGAAGTGGCCGAGGGCGTGATCGTCGAGGAGGGCGCGGTGCTGGCGATGGGCGTCTATCTCGGCGCGTCGACCAAGATCGTCGATCGCGCGAGCGGCGAGGTGTTCGTGGGCCGCGTGCCGGCTTATGCGGTGGTGGTGCCGGGCACGCTCCCGGGGAGGGACGGCCGGCCCGGCCTGTATTGCGCGGTGATCGTCAAGCGCGTCGACGCGCGCACGCGCGCCAAGACGGGGATCAACGAGCTGCTGCGCGACTGAGGCTCGGGCGGGACCGCGCGCATGACTCGCGCGCGGCGACGCGCTACCCTTGATCCATGATGCCCGAGTCGAGCTTCGTCGCCGCGCCGCGGCCCGAGCAGGATCTTGCCGGCTGGTGGGGCATCTATTCGGCATGCGACGATCGCTGGATCGACGTCGTGTTCGCGTCGCGGCGCGAGGCGGACGAATCGGCGGATCGGCTGCGCAAGACGCGCGGCGCCCGCCGCGTCTGACCCGTCACCGCCAGAAGCGTTTGGTGTCGATCGTCCGGTCATAGGCATCTTCGGCCTTGGCGAGGTGGCGCGCACGCTCGTGCTTGCCGATCGCGGGCAGCGCCGCGTCCAGCCCGAGCTTCGCCAGCACCTGCTCGCCCGTCGCCTGATCGTTGAGTTCGCCGAGATGTTCCTGGAGCTCGGCGATCGCGTCGGAAAAGGCCGCATGCCGCCGCCGCGCCTTCTTGCCCGTGCAGAGCGAGGCGAAGAACTCGGCCGCGTAGCGCAGCTTCTTGGCTTCGATGCGCGCCTCGTGGCGGCCCGCATCGTCGAGTCCCGCCAGCCCCCTGCCGCGCCGCTTGAGCCGCTTGCGATGTCGGTCGAGCAGCGCGGCGGCGAACGATCCCAGGTCGTCTGCGGCGCCGGCGGGATCGACGGGGCGCGTGCGCCAGTCGCCGATCGACAGCCATTCGGCGAGGTCGATCATGAGCAGGCGCGCGCGCGGCGCGATCAGCTCGCCGCGCGCATGATCGAGCGCGTGCGCGCGGGCGCGTGCGACCTCGTCGCGCGCGGGCTGGCCGACGCGCTCCACCAGCACGTCGAGGTTGCGGACCTCGCCCAGTTCACCCGCCAGCCGGCGCAGCTCGGCGCGCAGCACCCCCGCGCGCGCGTCGCCCGCCAGCAACGGTGCGAACAGCGAGAAGGCCGAGCGCAGCCGCCGCAGCCCGACGCGCGCCTGGTGGAGCGGCCGCGCGTCGCCGCTTTCCATCAGCAGCGCCTCGTTGAGGCGGAACTGCCGCACGCAGCCATTGGCGATCGCGACGAAGGCGAGGCGCGGGTCGGCGTCCGCATCGAGCAGGATCGGCTCGGCCTTGAACGACGCAGCGGCGCCGTCGACGAGCGCGTGGCCGCGTTCGGATTTGGAACGCACGCCGAGCCGCAGCGGCACCGTGCGGTCGATCCGCCGCGCCAGCGCGAACAATGCGGCCGCGGGACCGCTCAGAAGCTCCAGCTCGATCTCGCGGATCGGCGCGGCCGCGTCGTCGGTGTGCACCTCGCCCGTGTCGATCGCGACCTCGATCTCGGCGCCCTCGAACGCGAGCCGCGCGGCGCGGCGCCGGACATCGCTGACGAAGCGCGGCGCCAGCGGCTTGCCCTGCACCAGCTGCTCGAGCGCGCCGCTCGCGGCATCCACCACCGGCGCCTCGCCCGCGATCTCGCGCTCCCATTCGGGCCGGACGAACAGCCCGGCGCCGCCCGGTCCCTCGGCCTTGACCGTCTGGATGCGCCGTTCGCCCTGCCGGCGGACGCGCAGCGTGTAGCCCGCGGCGCGCAGGTCGCCGTCCGCCGTGTCGAAATAGGTCGAGACGAGCCGCGCCTCGGTGAAACCGCTGCCCTTGAGCGGTGCCACGCGCCCGATCCGCGCGGCGTCGGCGGGGTCGAGCTCGAGCTTCAGTTCGATCTCGACCGGATCGCTCATGCGCGCGCTCCGCTCGATCCGTCGTGCCGGCCGGCGCGGATCGACAGGGGGCCCGTGGCGAAGGTCCGGCGATCGATCTCGTACACGACGTGGCGCACCGGCCGCCCCGCCATCTCGGACAGATGAATGCGCCCGGTCAGCCTGCCCCCGATCTTTTCCATTGCGCGGCGCGAGCGGACATTGTCCTCCCCGACGAGGAAGATCGTCCGCTCGAACGCGTCGAGCGCGTGGCCGATCATCAGCCGCTTCATCGCCGCGTTGGCCGCGCCGCCCCAGCGGTCGCGCGCGAGCATGGTCCAGCCGATCTCGACCTCGCCCGGCCCCGCGCGCGACCGATCGTAGCGCGACGTTCCGATCACGCGGCCGCCGGCGGTGTCGCTGGCAAGGAGCGCGCCGCCGCTCGCCAGCGCCTGATCGAAGAACGCACGGAATTGCGGCTCCTGCCATCGATCGTGCGCGGGATGCGCCGCCCAGATCAGCGGATCGGCGGCGACCGCGAACAGCGCGTCCCAATCGTCCGCCGCGAGCGGCCGCAACGTCACCACATCATCGCGAAGGTGCGGCTGAAGATCGATACCGGCCATGACGAACGATAGCGGCGGCGGCGCCCGCACGGCAAGGCCCGCGCTCGGCGCGCGCTGCGGACGGGCCCGCGGGGCGCCCGCCCGCGACGTACCAATATGATGGGACACGGGCTCCCGGACGCCTGTGTTAGTCCCACAAGCCAGAACGCGAAGGCGTCACACACGGCCGCGCACGAAAAAGCGCGGCGGGACAATGAGGGGATGCAGAGATGAGGATAGCCAAGACGCTTCTGCGGGGAACCGCGATCGCGGCGGCGGTGCTGCCGTCGCTGGCGCACGCCCAGGTCACCGCCGGCGCCGGCCAGAACGCCGCGTCCAACAACGCGGCCTCCGCCACCAGCGAGCAGGCGCAGCCGACCGCCGCGCCGGCGGCGGCGAACGATTCGCAGCTGCAGGACATCATCGTCACCGCGACCAAGACGGGCGCCACCCGCCTGCAATCGACGCCGCTGCCGATCTCGGCGTTCACCGCCGATCAGCTGTCGAAGACGCGCAGCATGAACGTCAAGGACCTGGCGCAGTTCATCCCGAGCGTGGTGATCTCGCAGGTCACCACCAATCCGGTCATCACGATCCGCGGCATCGGCACCACCAATGTCGGCAACGGTTCCGATCCCGACGTCACCGAGCAGGTCGACGGCGTCTACATCGCGCGGCCATCGGCGCAGACCAGCGACTTCCTCGATATCGAGCGCGTCGAGGTGCTGCGCGGCCCGCAGGGGACGCTCTACGGCCGCAACGCGGTCGGCGGCACGATCAACATCATCTCGCGCGCGCCCACCGACACGCTCCATGCCGAGCAGGTGCTGACCGGGGGCAATTACGGCCTGTTCGAGGAGCAGACCTACATCGCCGGCCCGATCATCCCGGGCAAGCTCCAGGCAAGCGCCGCGGTGAGCTACACCCGGCACAACAATTACGAGAAGAATATCGGCCCCTCGCCGCAGAAGGGCGTCAACAACGGCAATCACGGCGGCGCGCGCGTGCAGCTGCGCTTCGAGCCGACCGACACGATCGACGCCACCACCCGCGCCGATTATTCGGAGCGCGACGAGACGCTGGAGGGCGCGTATCACCTGCTCACGCCGCTCCCCGCATCGCCGCTGACGAACACGATCCTGGGCGATTATTCGAAGGTCGCGATCAGCGATCCGTCGACCACGCATCAGAAGAGCTACGGCGTGTCCGAGGACATCAACATCGCGCTGGGGGACAACCTCCACCTGAAATCGATCACCGCGTTCCGCAAGAACAGTTTCTCGATCTTCACCGACAATGACGGAAGCGCGATCGTGTCGCAGATCGGCCATATGGAGGAGCACGAGAAGCAGAAGTCGCAGGAATTCAACCTCAATGGCAAGTTCGGCCGGCTCGATCTCGTGACCGGGCTATATTATTTCGACGAGGACAATAACAGCGGCGTCTATGCCAAGATCCCGGGCGCCGGGCTGCAGATCATGTCTGTGCCGGTGACCTATTCACGGTCAGAGGCGGTGTTCGGCCAGGGCGCCTACCATCTCGCCAACGGCATCACCTTCACCGCGGGCGTGCGCTACACCAAGGAGAAGAAGCGGATCAACGTCTCCTACAACCGCTTCAACATCAACACCGGCGTGTCGCTGCCGGGCTTCCCGGTGCTGGTCAACCAGACGCGTTACTATCACGCGCTGACGCCCAAGTTCGGCATCGATTGGCAGATCGAGCCGAACATCCTGCTCTATGCGACCGCGACGCGCGGCTACAAGAGCGGCGGGGTCAACTATGCCGCGTCGAGCAACGTCACCGCCACGTTCAATCCCGAGCATATCTGGAGCTACGAGGCGGGCGCCAAGACCGAGCTGTTCGATCGCCGGCTGCGCGTCAACGTGACCGCGTTCCATTACGATTACAACGATCTGCAGATCCAGTCGACGATCTCGGCCGGCGTCGTCGCGATCGCCAACGCCGCGCAGGCGAAGGTCAACGGCTTCGAGGCCGAGGTCACCGCCAGGATCACGCCCGATTTCCATATCGACGGCGACCTGTCGCTGCTGAGCGCGAAGTACAAGAGCTTCCCCAGCGCGGCCGCGCTCGCGGCGCTGGCGCCCTACCTGGTGGGCGATCCGCGCTACAACCAGGCGGCGGGCACCTACAACGCGACCGACAACCGGCTCAATTCGTCGCCGCGCTCGTCGGGCTCGGTCGCCGCCGAATATGATTACCATCTCGCTTCGGGAGCGATGATCTATGCGCGCGCGGACGTCTTCTTCCAGGCGCGCGTGTTCTACGACGCGAGCAACTCGCGTCTGCAAAGCCAGGGCGCCTATCATCTGTTCGATGCGTCGATCGGCTTCAACACCGCCGACGAACGCTGGAAGCTCCAGCTGTGGAGCCGCAACCTCGCCGACAAGCGCTATCTGATCGCGACGCTCGGCAACGGCCTCCAGCCGGCGGGCCTCGCGGGCAATCCGCGCACGTTCGGGGGCCGGATCTCGTACAGCTTCTAGGCGGGAGGGCGCCAATCTCCATCGGGGGTCGGCGCCGCCAAAGCGGCCTGGGGGAGACGATGTGAAGCTTTACGAGCAGGCCGAGGGCACCAATCCGCGCCGGGTCGGCATCTACCTGGCGGAGAAGGGCCTTACCGTTCCGCGCGTGGCGGTGGACACGATCGCCGGCGCGCACCAGACGCGCGCGTCCCGCGCGCTCAATCCCGCCGCCAAGGTGCCGGTGCTGGTGCTCGACGACGGTACCGCGCTGACCGAATCGGCCGCGATCGTCGAATATCTCGAGGAGCTTCATCCCGAGCCGCCGATGATCGGCATCGATCCCGCGCAGCGCGCGCGGGTGCGCGCGCTCGAACGGATCGGCGCGGACATGATCGCGCGCGCGCAGGTCTGGCTGATGCACGCCAAGCCCTATTTCGCCGCCCGGGTCGCACAGCAGCCGGCGGTCGCCGCCGCCGTCCGCCCGCTGGTCGAGGAGCTGCTCGCCACGCTGGAGGCGCATATCGGCGACGCGCCGTTCCTCGCGGGCGACCGGGTCACCGTCGCGGACTGCACCGTGTTCGCGCTGTTCCAGACGTGCCGCGTGCGTCTGGGCGAGCCGCTCGGCGCCGCCTATCCGCGCCTCGACGCCTGGTACGCGCGCTTCGCCGCGCGGCCGAGCGCCGCCTATTGAGCGCGGCGCCGGAGCGCGCGGTCGATCTCCTCGCGCGGAGCCGCGATCGTCACCGGCCGGCGCGGATCAGGTCGGCGGCGCGTTCGGCGATCATGATCGTGGGCAGGTTGGTGTTGGCGCGCACGGTCGAGGGCATCACCGAAGCGTCGGCGACGCGCAGCCGATCGACCCCGATCACGCGCAGCGAAGGATCGACCACCGCCATGGAATCGTCCGCCGCGCCGATGCGGCATGTGCCGCAGACGTGGCCCGCCGCCGCCACGTTCGCGACGATGAAGCGCCGCCGCAGCGCCCCGTCCGCCAGCAGCGGCGCGAGCGGGGTGCCGACCCGCCCGATCGCCCAGCGGCGCAGCGGCGCAGGGCCGCCGAGCAGCATCGCCGCCGCGTGGCTCATCGCCCGCCCGGCCGCATCGCCCCGCCCCAGCCGCTGGACGAGCTTGCCATTGGTGGGGACGAACGCGGAGTGCGCCAGCGCCGCGACGGGCGCGCTCGCCAGCAGCGCGCCCGCCAGGACCATCGCCGCGTCCATCCGATCGAGGTCGCGCGGATCGGACAGCAGGTTGAAGCGCACGCGCGGGCGCCCGGCGCGCGCGGGATCGAGCGTCACGTCGCCGCGGCTGAAGCTCTTGTAGACCGACAGCATCAGCCCCGCGACGCGCAGCCCCACCGGATGCAGCGCGGTCTTGTTGAGGATCGTCAGGAACATGTCGCCGGCGGGCGTGTCGGGCAGCCCCGAGGCATAGCGCGCGCAATTCTGGAACGCGACGCGCACGCCCGCATCCTGCCGCGCCCCGCGGCGCAGCACCGCCGAGATCGCGAGCAGCGGGTGGTTCTGGAGATTGGCGCCGACGCCGGGCCGGTCCGCAACGGCGCTCCCCGGCCCGATCCCCGATGCGAGCAGCAGCACGGGCGAATGGATCGCGCCCGCCGCCAGGATCACCTCGCCCGCGCCGACGTTCGTTGCCACGCCGCCGCGCTCGATCGCCACCCCGGTGGCGCGGCGACCGTCGAACAGGATGCGCGTGACGTGGCATCCCGCGACGATGCGCAGATTGGGGCGCGCGCGCGTCGCCGGATCGAGATAGGCCATCGCCGCCGATACGCGCCGCGTCGCGCTGTTGGTCATCGGCACCGGCCCCATGCCCTCGACCGCGTCGCCGTTGAGATCGTCGATCGCGCCGATGCCGTGCGCGCCCAGCGCGTGGCCCACAGCCCGGCAGAAGGGCGGCCAGCTCGCGGGCGGGTGGCGCCGGATCGGCAGCGGCCCGTCCTGCCCATGCAGCGGCCCCGCGAAATCGAGATCGCGCTCCAGCCGGCGGAAATAGGGCAGGACGTCGTCCCAATCCCACCCGATCGCGCCGTCGGCGCGCCACGCGCGATAATCGTCGGGCAGCCCGCGCAGCG
>CAXUGZ010000054.1:0-561 GCA_964250685.1 uncultured Sphingomonadaceae bacterium | reverse complement strand
CCGCCTTGAACCCATCGAGGTCGAGGCAGAGCAGGGCGAGCGTCCCGCCGTCCGCCACGACGCTTGCAGCGACGGCCCGAGAGCGGCTCGCGATTTGCAGCCCGCGCAGCGCCAGCATCCCCATCACGCTCGATCCGCCGCCGATGATCCGCGCCTGCTCGAACGGGCGGAGCGCCGCGCCCGCGGTGCGCTCGACCAGCAGATCGGGCCAGAGATTGGCGGGGGTGGCGGCGCGTGGGAAGCTGTCCGCCAGCGCGGCGGGCTCGCTGCCCGGCGGATGATCGGCGCCCGCCTCGATCAGCAGCACGGTGACGCGCGGATCGGCGGACAGGCGGTTGGCGAGCACGCAGCCCGCCGATCCGCCGCCGACGATCGCATAGTCCACGGCGCCCGGCAGCGCGTCCGCCATGGCTCGCTCCCCCGTCCGTCAGTCCCCGAAGCTCGAGTCGAGGCGCTCGAGGTGGCGCAGCCAGGCGGGCCAGTCGGCGCCGCCGCGCCCGCTGTCATGCGCGGCGAACTGGCCGGCGACGCGTTCGCACACCGCATCGGGCACCTCGATCA
>CAXUGZ010000053.1:3742-8110 GCA_964250685.1 uncultured Sphingomonadaceae bacterium | reverse complement strand
CGGAGGCCAACCGCGCCAGCTTCGCGTGCATCACGGTCGACAGCGACACCTCGACCTCGGACACATTGCTCGCTTTCGCCACGGGGCTGGCCGGCAACGCGCCGATCGCGTCGATCGAGGGTGCGGGCGCCGCGGCGATGCAGGCGGCGCTGACCGATCTGTGCCGCCAGCTCGCGCACCTCGTCGTGCGCGACGGCGAGGGGGCGTCCAAGTTCATCGAGATCACCGTCGCGGGCGCGACCTCCAACGCGAGCGCGCGCCGCATCGCGCTGTCGATCGCCAACTCGCCGCTGGTCAAGACCGCGATCGCGGGGGAGGACGCCAATTGGGGGCGGGTGGTGATGGCGATCGGCAAGGCGGGCGAGCCCGCCGAGCGCGACCGCGTCGCGATCCGCTTCGGCACGACGCAGGTCGCGCGCGACGGGCAGGCGGTGGAGGGATATGACGAGGCCCCGGTGGCCGCGCACCTCACCGGGCGCGAGATCGCGATCGGGGTCGAGCTCGGCCTCGGCGACGGCCAAGCCACGGTGTGGACGTGCGACCTCACGCACGGCTACATCGCGATCAACGCGGACTATCGCAGCTGATGGACGCGGCCGCGCTCACCGATCCCGTCGCCGCGCTGATGCGCGACGTGGCGGCCCGCATCGTGCTTCCTCGCTTCCGCCGGCTCGACGCGGCCGACATCGTCGAGAAGGCGCCCGACGAGCTCGTCACGATCGCCGATCGCGAGGCCGAGCTCGCGCTGGCCGAGGGGCTGACCGCGTTGCTGCCGGGCAGCCGCGTGGTCGGCGAGGAGGGCTGCGCCGCCGATCCGGCGCTGATCGGCACGATCGAGGACGGGCAGGTGTGGATCGTCGACCCGATCGACGGCACGCATAATTTCGCCTCCGGCGAGCCGCCGTTCGCGATCATGATCGCGCTCGCGCGCGACGGCGTCAGCGAGGCGGGGTGGATCCTCGATCCGCTCACCGGCCGCCTGTGCCACGCGGCGCGCGGGCACGGCGCCTCGATCGACGGGCGCAGGGTGACGACGCGCGCCAGCGGCGCGGCGCTGCCGCTCGCGGGGCTTTCGACGCGCTATCTGCCGCCGGAGATGCGCGAGCGGGTGGAGGCGCGTGCCAAGGGCCGGCTGCACTGCGTCGACATTCCGCGCTGCGCGGGCGAGCAATATCCGCGCCTGCTGCTCGGCCAGAACGACGTCGCCCTGTTCTGGCGCACCTTCGCGTGGGACCATGCGCCCGGCGCGCTCATCCTGACCGAGGCGGGCGGCCGCGTCGCGCGGTTCGACGGCACGCCCTACGCGCCCGGCCAGACGGGCACGGGGATGCTCGCCGCGGCGACTCCGGCCTTGTGGGACGAGACGGCGGCGATCCTGCTCGGCGAACGATAGCCGCGCTCCGCACGGCCGCCGAACGCATAATGCGATTGCCTCGCATTATGCGTTCGACTAAGACCCGACGCGATCGACGGGCGAGGCCATGCACATATCCGTGAGACGTGATCGGCCGGCCTTCGCGCACGACAGCTCGCAGGTCGTTCCGCAGGTGGATTTCGCCGCCTCCTACGATCGCGCGCCGCGCGCCGCGCGCTCGCGCCCCAATTGGATCGTGCTCGGCCTGATCGCGATCGCGCACCTGGCGGCGCTGGCGCTGGTGATCGAGTTCGACGTCATCCAGGTCCGGCACAAGCCCCTGCCGCTGGTGCTGCACATCGTGCCGGTCGAGATCGCGCCGCCGCCGCTGCGCGCCCGCGCCCAGCCGCCGCGACCCCGGTCCGAGACCAGCGCAGCGCCGATCGTAGCGCCGCCGCCTCTGGTGGCCACGCCGACACCGCCGCCGGCGGTCGTGGTGACGGCGGAGCCTCCGCTCCAGCCGGCTGTCGCGGCGGCGCCGCCGGCTCCCCCCGCGCGTCCCGCCATGGGGCCGAGCGGCCCGGTGGAGATCGGCAAGCTGTCGCCGGTGCCGGGCAATCCGCCGTTCAAATATCCGGTCTCGGCGCGGATGAAGCACCAGGAAGGGGTCGTGCGGCTGCGCATCCTCGTCGGAACCGATGGACGCGTGGAGGATGTCTCGCTCGCGCAATCGAGCGGGTTCGACAGCCTCGACAAGTCGGCGATGGACGCGATCCGCCGCTGGCGGTTCGTGCCGCCGACGCGCGACGGCGTCGCGGTGGAGGGGATCGGCATCTTCCCGGCGACCTTCACGCTCGCCTGACGCACGCCCCGCGATGATCGTCATCCCCGCTCTGCTCCCGCCCGGGGAGGCGGCCGCGATGCGCCGCGCGGTCGACGCCGCCGAATGGACCGACGGCAACGCCACGTCGGGTCCGCAAGCCGCGCTCGCCAAGCGCAACCGCCAATTGCCCGAGGATTCGCCCGTGGCGCGGGAGATGGGCGCGCGCGTGCTCGATGCGCTGGGGCGGACGCCGCTGTTCGTCGCCGCCGCGCTCCCGCTCAAGGTGTTCCCGCCTCTGTTCAACCGCTACGGCGCGGGCGAGCGCTTCGACATGCATGTCGACAACGCGATCCGCATCCGCCGGGGCAGCGACTTCCGCGTCCGCAGCGACCTCTCGGCGACGCTGTTCCTGTCCGATCCCGCGAGCTATGACGGCGGCGAGCTCGTGATCGAGGGCGAGCGCGGCGTGCGGCTGGGCCTGGGCGACATGATCCTCTACCCCGCCTCCACGCTCCACCGCGTCACGCCGGTCACGCGCGGCGAGCGGGTGGCGTGCTTCTTCTGGCTCCAGTCGATGGTGCGCGGCGATGCCGAGCGCGGCATGCTGTTCGAGCTCGATCGGGCGATCCAGGCGCTGGGCGCCGAACGCGGCCAGGACGATCCGTCGATCATTCGCCTGACGGGCGTGTACCACAATCTGCTGCGGCGCTGGGCCGAGCTTTGATCGGCGCCTAAGCGCCGAGGATCTCGCGGATGCGGCTGGCCAGCGCTTCCACCGGGAACGGCTTGGTGATCACCGCCATGCCGGGCGCGAGGCGGCCGTTGCCGACCGCCGCATTCTCGGCATAGCCGGTGATGAAGAGGATCTTGAGGTCGGGGCGGGTGAGGCGCGCGGCATCCGCCATCTGGCGGCCGTTCATGCCGCCGGGCAGGCCGACGTCGCTGATCAGCAGATCGATGCGCACGTCCGATTGCAGGATCTTGAGCCCGGCGACGCTGTCGGCCGCCTCGATCGCGGTATAGCCCAGATCCTGCAGCACATCGGTCACGAGCATGCGCACGGTGGGCTCGTCGTCGACGATCAGCACCGTCTCGCCCTGCTCCGAACGCGCGAGCCGGCTGGTTTCGGCGGCGTCATCCTCGATCTCGCCCGCATGGTGGCGCGGCAGGTAGATGCACACCGTGCTCCCCTCGCCCAGCTCCGAATAGATGCGGACCTGCCCGCCCGATTGCTTGGCGAAGCCGTAGATCATCGACAGGCCAAGCCCGGTACCCTCACCGAGCGGCTTGGTGGTGAAGAACGGATCGAACGCCTTGGCGATCACCTCGGGCGACATGCCGACGCCCGTGTCGGTGACGCACAGCGACAGATACTGGCCTTCGGGGATCTCCTGCGATCGCGCCGCCTGACGATCGAGCCACTTGTTGGCGGTCTCGATCGTCAGGCGCCCGCCCTGGGGCATCGCGTCGCGCGCGTTGATGCACAGGTTGAGCAGCGCGTTCTCGAGCTGCGACGGATCGACCAGCGCCGGCCACAGCCCGGAGGCGCCGATCACCTCCATCGCGATGTCGGGGCCGATGGTGCGGCGGATGAGCTCGTCCATCCCGCTGATCAGGCGGTTGACGTTGGTCGGCTTGGGATCGAGCGTCTGGCGCCGCGAGAAGGCGAGCAGGCGATGCGTCAGCGCCGCCGCGCGCTTGGCCGCGCCCTGCGCCGCGTTCATGTAGCGGTCGACATCGCCATGACGCCCCTGCGCGATGCGGATCTGCATCAGCTCGAGGCTGCCGGAGATGCCGGCGAGGAGATTGTTGAAATCGTGCGCCAGCCCGCCGGTGAGCTGGCCCACCGCCTCCATCTTCTGCGACTGGCGCAGGTTCGCCTCCGCCGCCGCGAGCGCCTCCGCCTGCTCTTTCTCGACGGTGACGTGCCGCCCGCTCGCGAAGATCAGGTCATCGTCGGGCGCCGCGATCCACGACAGCCAGCGGAACCCACCATCCTTGTGGCAATAGCGGTTCTCGGTGGTCGGCAGCACCCCGCGCGCCGCATGCGCGAGCGCCTCGCGGGTGGTCGCCACGTCCTCGGGCGCGACGAAATCGAGCACGTTGCGCCCGACCATCTCCTCGGGCGTCCAGCCCAGGATCTCGGTCGCCGAGGGGCTGACCGAGATGAACGTGCCTTGGGCGTCGAGGC
>CAXUGZ010000053.1:0-3732 GCA_964250685.1 uncultured Sphingomonadaceae bacterium | reverse complement strand
GCAGGTCGCGCGCGCTCCGCCACAGGCGGTCGCGGGCGTGGGTCTGCTGCGCGACGCGCTGCTCCAGCGTTGCGGCCAGCTCGCGCAGCGCGTCCGCGGTGCGCTTCTGCTCCTCGATGTCGGTGTTGGTGCCGATCCAGCGCGCGATCGTGCCGTCCTCGGCGCGGATCGGGACCGCGCGGGCAAGATGCCAGCGATACGCGCCGTCGAAGCGCTTGAGCCGGAATTCGGTCTCGTAGGTTTCGCCCGACGCCAGGGCGGCGGCCCAGCGCTCGCCGGTCGATGCCCGGTCGTCGGGATGGACCAGCTCGACCCACGCACCGTCGTCGAGCGCGCCGGGCGGCACCCCGTTATATTCGTAGACGCGATCATTGAACCAGTAGAGCAGCCCCGACGGGTCGGCCGCCCACACATGGTTGGGCATGGCCTGCGCAAAGGCCAGGAACTCGCCGTCGTCCGACCGACGCGCACCCGTGTCGCCGGCAGCGTCGCGCTCGTCATGGCCGGCGGCCAACGTGGGTGGGGCGCTGAAGGTCTCGGGCATGATCCGATTAGGGGCGTTTGCGTGCGGATTTCAATCGCGATGAATGTGTCCGCATGCACCGCGCGGGGGATTGTCGCTTACGCCGCGCATTCCCCACCCGAACGAGTCGCCGATGATCGTTGCGAGTGATTATCTTTAGCGTTATGCGACGGCGTGGACTCGTCGCACGCGCCTCCGAACCGTCCAGGGTGGAAGCACCGCACGCGCGGATGGTGGATGCGCCAGCTTCACACCTGGCACTGGATGAGCTCGGGCATCAGCCTCGCCTGCATGATCTTCTTCGCGGTGACGGGGCTGACGCTCAACCACGCCGCGTCGATCGCGGGCGCGGCGAGCACCGCGCGCAAGACCGGCCAGCTCGCGCCCGCCGCCCTCCCGCTGCTGCACGGCGAGGCGGCGCCGGGCGCCAAGCGCGCGCTTCCGCCGGAACTGCGCGCCGCAGTCGAACGCGCGCTCGGCGTCCAAATGCCCGGGCGTCCCGCCGAATGGTCGGCCGACGCGGTCGACATCGATCTCTCGGCGCCGGGCGCGGAGGGCACGATCAGCATCGACCGCGCGAGCGGCGCGATCGATTACGAGCGCACCGATCATGGCTGGATCGCCTGGGCGAACGATCTCCACAAGGGGCGCAACACCGGCTCGGCCTGGTTCTGGTTCATCGATCTGTTCGCGGCGGGCGTGCTGGTGTTCGCTCTCACCGGACTGTTGCTGCTCCAGCTGCACGCGCGCGGCCGTCCCAAAACGTGGCCGATCGTGGGCTTCGGCCTCGCACTTCCGCTCGTGCTCCTGCTCCTCTTCGTTCATAGCTGAAGGTCTGGTCGATGCGCATCACGTACAGCGTCATGGTCACGGGTGCCGCGCTGCTCGGCGGGCCCGCGGTGGCCGCGACCGCCGAGCTGACGATCACCATCCCGCGCATCGACATCGCGGCCTATCACAAGCCCTATGTCGCGGTGTGGCTGCAACAGCCCGGCGCCGCCACCGGGCGCACGCTGGCCTTGTGGTACGATTTCGACAATCGTGAGAATGGCGGACAGAAATGGCTGCGCGACCTGCGCACCTGGTGGCGCAAGTCGGGGCGAGATCTGACGCTGCCGCCCGACGGGATCACCGGCGCGACGCGCGCGCCCGGCCCGCAGAAGCTCACCGCCGCTCTGGGCGCGCTGCCGCCCGGCGCGTACGAACTCTCGATCGAGGCGGCGCGCGAGGATGGCGGGCACGAGCTGGTGACGATCCCCTTCGCCTGGACGGGCAAGGGCGCGCGCGCCACGGGTGCGGGCCAGACCGAGCTCGGGCTCGTTTCCGCCACGATCCGTCCTTGAGGAGGCCCTGATGCGCCCGCTGCTCGCTTTTGCGCTGCTCGCCCTGCCCGCCGCCGCGGCCGCGCATAATCCGTGGATCAAGCCGTCCGCCACCAGCGTGGCCGGGCAGGACAATTGGGTGACGTTCGACGCCGCCTCCTCGACCGATCCGTTCGTCGCCGATCATCAGCCGATGCGGCTGGAGGCGATCCATGCCTTCGCCCCCGACGGCGGCGAGGCGAAGATCGAGAACGCGATGGTCGGCCGCTACCGCGCGACCTTCGACCTGCACCTGACGCAGCAGGGCACCTACCGCGTGGCGGTGACCAATGGCGGGATCACGGGCAGCTATATGCTCGGCGGCGAGACGCACCGCGTCGGCGGGCGCGGCGGAGCGATAGGAATGCGGCCCGGCGGCGGACCGGGCGAGCAGCGGCCCGGCGGGGGCGGCGAGCAACGTCCGCCGATGCGGTTCGAGAGCGGCGGGCCCGACTTCGCGCTGCCGGCGGGCGCGACCGAGGTCAAGCTGAGCGAGACCATGTCGCGCGACGAGGTGTTCGTCACGCTCGGCAAACCCAGCCCGATCGCGACGAGCGGCAAGGGGCTCGAGCTGCAGCCGATCAGCCACCCCGACGATCTGGTCACCGGCGAGCCCGCACGCTTCCGCCTGCTGATCGACGGCAAGCCGGCGCCGGGCATCGCGGCGACGATCATCGCCGACGGGCGGCGCTACCGCGACGCGCCCGGCGAGATCGCGCTGAAGAGCGACGACAAGGGCGAGATCCTGGTCAGATGGCCCGCGCCCGGCCTCTATTGGTTCAACGCGTCCGCCACCGACGCGCATACCGCCAATCGCGCGGCCACGCAGCGCCGGCTGAGCTATGTCGCGACGCTCGAGGTGATGGCGCCGTAGCCGATCGCGCGGGAGACGATCGGATGACCGTCCGCGTGGTGATGCCGCCGCGGCTGGACGCGGGCGCGTTCCTGGCGCGCGATCTCGCAGCCGCGATCCACGCGCTGGCGGGGCGCACGATGGGCACGACCTGGTCGATCAGGCTCGCCGCGCGCGCGGCGCCGCCTCCCGCGCTCGCCGGGGCGGTCGAGGCGCTGCTCGACGGCATCGTGGCGGAGATGAGCGGGTGGGAGCCCGACTCGCACCTGTCGCGCTTCAACCGCGCGGCGGCGGGGACGTGGCACGATCTGCCCGCCGGCTTCTGCGCGGTACTCGCCGCCGCGATCGAGGTGGCGCGGCGCAGCGGCGGCGCGTTCGATCCCACGCTGGGCGCGCTGGTCGATCTGTGGGGCTTCGGCCCCGCGCCCGCACGCACCGCGCCCCCGGCAGCGGCCGAGGTCGCCGCCGCAAGTGCCGGCGCGCGGTGGCAGCGCCTGACGCTCGACGCATCCGCGCGGCGCGCGCTCCAGCCGGGCGGGCTCGTGCTCGATTTGTCGGGCATCGCCAAGGGCCATGCGGTCGATCGCGTCGCCGCGCTGCTGGCGGAGCACGGCTATCCCCATGCGCTGGTCGAGATCGGCGGCGAGCTCAAGGGGAGCGGCGTGCGCCCGGACGGCCAGCCGTGGTGGGTCGAGATCGAGCCGCCGCCGGGGTTGCGCGTGCCCGAGACGCGCGTGGCGCTGCACGGCCTCGCGATCGCCACGTCGGGCGATTACCGCCGCTTCTTCGAACGGGACGGCCGTCGCTACGCGCACAGCATCGATCCGCGCACGGGGGCGCCGGCGGTCAACGATCTCGGCGCGGTGACGGTGCTGCACCCCGAATGCCTGTTCGCCGACGCGCTCGCCACCGCATTGCTGGTGATGGGCGCGGAGGAGGGGAGCGCGTTCGCCGCGGCGAACGATCTGGCGGCTTTGTTCGTGCGCCGCGGCGGA
>CAXUGZ010000052.1:0-8226 GCA_964250685.1 uncultured Sphingomonadaceae bacterium | reverse complement strand
CGTGCCGCGCCGGCTCGTCAACCATGGCGGCGGTACGCTCACCGAGATGGACCTCGACGCGATCCTGGCGCGCCGCCCGCAGCTCGTGCTGGTCGACGAGCTGGCGCACACCAACGCCCCCGGCAGCCGCCACCCCAAGCGCTACCAGGACGTCGACGAGCTGCTCCGCGCGGGCATCGATGTCTATTCGACCGTCAACATCCAGCATATCGAGAGCCTCAACGACGTCGTCGCCTCGTTCACGCGCGTGCGCGTGCGCGAGACGATCCCCGATCGCGTGCTCGAAGCGGCCGAGATCGAGGTGGTCGATATCCCGCCCGACGAGCTGATCGAGCGGCTCAAGGACGGCAAGGTCTATGTCCCCGACGAAGCGACGCGTGCGCTCGGCCACTTCTTCTCCAAGTCGAACCTGTCGGCGCTGCGCGAGCTGGCGCTGCGCCGCGCGGCGCAGGCGGTCGACGCGCAGATGCTCGATTACGTCCGCACGCACGCGCTGGCGGGCACGTGGGCGGGGGGCGAGCGGATCGTGGTCGCGCTGAGCGAGAACCCCGGCTCGGACAGCCTCGTGCGCGCCTCCAAGCGCATCGCCGACGCGCTGCGCGCGCCGTGGACCGCGCTCCACGTCGAGACGCCGCGCAGCCGCAGCTTCGGCGAGGCGCAGCGCAAGCAGCTCGCGGCGTCGATGAACCTCGCGAGCCAGCTCGGCGCGACGATCGTTTCGGTGCCTGCCGCGTCGGTGGTCGACGGGCTCAAGGCGCACGCGCACGAAAGCCGAGCGACGCAGATCGTGGTCGGCAAATCGAGCCGGTCGCGCCTGTTCGAACTGCGCCACGGCTCGATCGTCGATCGGCTGGTGCGCGAGACGCCGGGCGTGGCGGTGCACGTCCTGCCGATGGACGATGGCCTCCGCCCGCCCCCCCGCGCGCGCGGCTCGCTGCGCCGCGGCTGGGGACACCGCAGCGATTATGCGTGGACCGCGCTGATGGTCGCGGCGGTCACCGCGCTCGGCGCGGGGCTGTTCCGCATCCTCAACCTCGGCAATGTCGCCTTGCTCTATCTGCTGCCGGTGATGGTCGCGGCGAGCCTGTTCGGGCTGCGCGCGGGGCTGTTCGCCGGGGTGGCATCGTCGGTCTGCTACAATTTCTTCTTCCTGCCGCCGACGGGCACGCTCTCGATCAGCAATCCCGAGAACGTCGTCACGATCGTCGTGCTGCTGGGGGTCGCGTTCGTCACCAGCCAGTTCGCGTCGCGCGTGCGCGCGCAGGCGGATCTCGCCGCCGCCAGCGCGCGCGCCAACGCCGCGCTCGCGAGCTTCCTGCGCCAGATCACCGCGAGCGCGAACGACGAGGAGCTCGGGCACGCGATCTGCGGCGAGGTGGCGCGGCTGTTCGACGTGCGCACGGTGCTGATGGCGCCGGGCGAGGACGGGCCCAAGGTGCGCGCCGCCAACCCGCCCGATCCCAGCGCGCGCGATCATGGCCTCGACACGATCGAGCGGGCGGCGGCGCAATGGGTGCTCGAGCGCGGCCAGCCCGCCGGGCGCGGATCGGACACGCTCACCGCGTCGGACTGGCTGTTCTATCCGATCAGCAGCGGCACGCGCGTGTTCGCCACGATCGGCCTGTCGCGCGACGATGGCGGCGAGGCGATCGCGTCGGACCAGATCCCGCTGCTGATGAGCCTGCTCGATCAGGCCGCGCTCGGGCTGGAGCGCGCGCGGCTGGAGGAGGAGATGCGCGACGTGGCGCAGCTCAAGGAGCGCGACCGGCTGCGCGCGGCGTTGCTCTCGTCGGTCAGCCACGATCTGCGCACGCCGCTTACCGCCATCCTCGCCGCGTCGGCCGCGCTGCGGCAGGAGGCATCGCCCGCGCTGATCGACACGATCCAGGCCGAGGCCGAGCGGCTCAACCGCTTCGTCGCCAACCTGCTCGACATGGCGCGCGTCGAGGCGGGCGCGATCCGGCTGCGCCAGGAGGCGGTCGACCTGACCGACGCGGTGGCGGGCGCGGTGCACGACGTGCGCCGCACGCTCGAGGGGCACGCGATCGCGCTCGACGTCGCGCCCGATCTGCCGCTCGTGCTCGCCGATCCGCAGCTGCTCCACCATTGCCTGATCAACCTGCTCGACAATGCCGGCCGCTATGCCGATCCGGGCACGCCGATCGGGGTGCGCGCCGAGCGCACCTACGACGCGCTGCTGCTCTCGATCCTCGACGAGGGGCCGGGGCTGCCGCCCGGCGCCGAGACCGAGGTGTTCGAGGCGTTCCGCCGCCTTGCCGGATCCGACCAGTCGAAGAGCGGCGCGGGGCTCGGCCTCGCGATCGTCAAGGGTTTCGCCGAGGCGATGGGCTTCACCGTCGAGGCGGCCGGGCGCAGCGGCGTGCGCGGCGCGCGCTTCAGCCTGCGCTTCCCCGAAACCGCGCTGGTGCGCGGCCATGCGCTGGAGATGCCGCTGTGAGCAACGCCCCGATTGTCCTGATCGTGGACGACGAGCCGCACATCCGCCGCCTGCTCCACGGCACGCTCACGCGCGCCGGCTATGCGGTGATCGAGGCGGGATCGGCGCGCCAGGCGATCGCCGAGGCGGAGGCGCACGCGCCCGATGTCGTGCTGCTCGATCTCGGGCTGCCCGATCGCGACGGGATGGAGCTGGTGCCCCTGCTGCGTCAGCGCAGCAAGGCGGCCGTGCTGGTGGTGTCCGCGCGCGACGCCACCGACGAGAAGGTGGCCGCGCTCGATCTCGGCGCGATCGACTACGTCACCAAGCCGTTCGATACCGAGGAGCTGCTCGCGCGCGTGCGCGTCGCGCTGCGCAGCCGGCTCACCGCCGAGGGCGGGCGCGCCGAGATCACCGCCGGCGACGTGGTGATCGATCTGGTCCAGCGGCGCATCGGCAAGGCGGGCACGGAGGTCCACCTCACCCCCAAGGAGTTCGCCGTGGTCGCCGAGCTCGCGCGCTTCCCCGGGCGCGTGATCACGCACGAAAAGCTGCTCGCGGCGGTATGGGCGAACGATTACGAGCGGCACATCGAATATCTGCGCGTCGTGGTGCGCAACATCCGACAGAAGCTGGAGGACGATCCCACCCGGCCGCTGATCCTCGTCAACGAGCTGGGCGTTGGCTATCGGCTGATTGGGACGTAAGCTCCCTCTCCCCAGAGGGGAGAGGGCTGGGGTGAGGGCACGGCGGTGAAGCCGTCGCGTTCAACCTCGAAGTTGGAGTTCCTCACCAAACCCTCTGCCCATGGGAGAGGGCTTCCCCTTCAAATCTCGAGCTGGCTGCCGAGCTCGACCACGCGGTTGGTGGGGAGCTTGAAGAACTCCATCGCGCTTTCGGCATTCTGCACCATCCATGCGAACAGCTTCTCGCGCCAGAGCGCCATGCCCGGGCGGGGCGAGGCGATCAGCGTCTGGCGGCCGAGGAAGAAGCTCGTCTCCATCTGCCGGAACGCCCCGCCGCACGCCTCCAGCCGCGCGAGTGCCGCCGGGATGTCGACCTCCTCCATGAAGCCGTAGCGCAGCACGATGCGATAGAAGCCCTGTTCGAGCGCGCTCACCACCGCGCGCTTTTCCTCGGGGACGACCGGCACCTGCTCGACCAGCACGGTGAGCACGACGATGCGGTCGTGCAGCACCTTGTTGTGCTTGACGTTGTGGAGCAAAGCGGGGGGCACGCCGGTCGGGCTCGCCGAGAGGAACACCGCGGTGCCGCGCACGCGCTGGAGCGACTTGGCGGTGGACGCGATGAACATCTCCATCGACATCGCGCTGCGTCCCAGCCGCTCGCGCACGATCCGTCGCCCGCTCGCCCAGGTGGTGAGCACCGTGAAGGCGATGCCCGCCACCAGCAGCGGAAACCAGCCGCCGTCGGGCACCTTGGTGAGGTTCGACGCGAAATACAGCCCGTCGATCAGCAGGAAGCCGCCCGTCACCAGCCCCGCCACCACCGGCGGCCACTTCCATACCGAGAAGGTCAGGATGCCGAGCATGCACGCGGTGATGAACATCGTGCCCGTCACCGCGATGCCATAGGCGGCGGCCAGATTGTTCGAGCTCCTGAAGCCGAGCGTGATCACGATCACCAAGCACAACAGCGCCCAATTGACCATCGGCACGTAGATCTGCCCCGCCGCGGTCGAGCTGGTGTTGACGATCCGCAGGCGCGGCAGGAAGCCGAGCTGCACCGCCTGCTGGGTGACCGAGAAGGCGCCCGAAATCACCGCCTGGCTCGCGATCACCGTCGCCAGCGTGGCGAGGAGCACGAGCGGCAGCCGCGCCGCCGCCGGCGCCATCAGGAAGAACGGGTTGGCGATCGCATCGGGCTGGCGGAGCAGAAGCGCGCCCTGCCCCATATAGTTGAGCACCAGGCAAGGCAGCGCCGCGTACAGCCACGAGATGCTGATCGCGCGCCGCCCGAAATGGCCCATGTCGGCATAGAGCGCCTCCGCCCCCGTCACCGCCAGCACCACCGAGCCGAGCGCCAGGAAGGCGAGCTTCGGATCGATCAGGAAGAAGCGCACCGCCCAGGCCGGGTTGATGCTGGCGAGCACCGCCGGATTGGCGACCACCCCGCCGATGCCGAGCACCGCCAGCACGAGGAAGTAGAACACCATCACCGGCCCGAACAGGATGCCGACGCGCGCGGTGCCGTAGGACTGGATCGCGAACAGCCCGATCAGGATCGCGATCGAGATCGGCAGCACCAGCGCGGTGAAGCCGCTCTGCACCACGCTCAGCCCCTCGACTGCCGAGAGCACCGAAATTGCGGGCGTGATGATCGCGTCGCCGTAGAACAAGGCGGTCGCCGCCACGCCGAGCAGGACGATCCCGGGCGTCCACCGTTTCTGCCCCGCCTTGCGCGCGATCAACGCGAGCAGCGCGAGGCTTCCGCCCTCGCCATGATTGTCCGCGCGCAGGATGATGAACACGTATTTGAGCGTGACGATCAGCATCATCGTCCAGAAGATCAGCGACAGCACGCCGAAGATGTGGAGGCGATCGACCGTCAGCGGGTGGTGACCCGCGAAGCTCTCCTTGAGCGCGTAGAGCGGCGAGGTGCCGATGTCGCCGAACACCACCCCCAACGCGCCGAGCGCGAGCAGTCCGAGCGGGCCGTGCGCCTGCTGGTGGTCGGCTGCGTCGTGGTCGAGCGTCGGAGAAGCTGGCACGGGCGGAAATCCTCGCGCGCCGTGTGGCGCCTGGCGCGGCACACCGGAATGATCCCGGCGCGATTGGCTTGCCAGATGGATTCGGCGCCCGCCAGATATGTTTCGCGTATGGATCGCGCGAAAGACACCGTGCGCCCGCTACGCAAACCCTATGCGGGCGCGCCGCACCACGTCTCGAAAGCCTATGCGCGCGCCGATATCTGGGTCGTCGGCTCGGCGGGAGACCTGGGGTGGCGTGGCATAGAGCTTCGTGGGCGGGTGCCTCGCTGCGGCTGGCGGGCGCGGCTTTGCTGTGCGCCGCATGGGCGGCCTCGACGCGCTTGTGGGGCGATACTGGCCACGCGCCCCGCACGACCGACTATGCGCTGGCGCTGGTCGCGTTCGCGACCGCCAGCGCGGGAAGCGTGCTGCTGCTGCTCGGCGCGCATCTGTTCGACCAGGTCGAGCTTCCGCAGCGCTGGACGCGAACCCCGTCACCGCACCATGGCCGCACCGGCGCGCGCCCCGCACCGCGGATCGCCCCGCCGGAATGCGTGACCGAAATGGCCGAGCGCGTGCCCGAGTTCGGCACGTTCGGCTGAGGACGCAGAACGGGCGCCCGATCGCTCGAGCGCCCGTGATGTTCTCACCGGATCGTCCGGCGATGCGCCGTCGGGCGGCTATCAGTCGCAGTAGCGCACGCGCACGTAGCGCCGCGCATAGCCGTCCCAGCGCCAGTCGCTGCGGCAATAGCCCGGAGCGTAATAAGCCCCCGGCGGCCCGTAATAGGCCGGCGCATAGCCATAGCCGTAGCCATAATAAGGCCGCTCGGCGAGCGACGCCCCGACCGCGAGCCCGAGCAGGCCCGCGCCCAGCGCGGCACCGCCATAGCCATAACCGCCATAGCCGCGGTAACCATATCCGCCATAGCCGCCATGATAACCGCCGCGGCCGCCGTGGAAGCCGCGCGCGTCCGCGGCTCCGGCCGAGAGCGTCGTTCCGGCCAGCGCCAGCGCGGCGGCCGATGCAGTAAGGATCTTACGCATACCATCTCCCAATATTCCAGCGGAGGGAGAAGACTCCCACCGCCGACAACGCTTGTACCGCGATTCGGATGAATGGCGCTGGAATTACACGTTTATTCGAGGTTAAGCCGGGGCGTGACCCGGTTGCCCCGGCATGGGTTCCCGCTCCGCGCGCGATCCTGTAGAAGCCGGGCCGCATGGCGCTTTCGCTGCTCCGCTCCCGCCCTTTCTTCGAGGACAAGAACCGCGCCTTCTGGACGCTCCAGTCGGCCGGCTGGAGCGGCTATTTCCTGTTGCGCGGGCTCGGCGGGATCGCCAATGCGATGGGCTGGCTGTTCGTGGTGCCGACCGCGCTCACCACCGCCACCGGCTATTCGCTCACGTTGCTGATCGCCGCCGCGTATCGCCGGCTGTTCCACATGCGCCCGGCGGTGACGTGGTCGGTCTCGATCGTCATCGTCGCGCTCGCGTCCGCCGCCTTCTCCTCGATCGAGACGTGGGCGCATGCCGCGTTCTACCGCACCGGGCCGATGCCGGTCGGGATCCAATATTTCTCCGCGATCCTGCTCGATTTCTCGCTGCTCGCCGCCTGGTCGGCGCTCTATTACGGGATCAATTTCTACCTGCTGGTCGAGAAGCAGCGCGTCCAGTTGCTGTCGCTCGAAAGTCAGGCGTCGTCGGCGCAGCTCGCGATGCTGCGCTACCAGCTCAACCCGCACTTCCTGTTCAACACGCTCAACTCGATCTCGACGCTCGTGCTGCTCAAGCACACCGAGCGCGCCAACGCGATGCTGTCGCGCCTGTCCTCGTTCCTGCGCTATACGCTGGTGAGCGAGCCCGAGGGCGAGATGACGCTGGCGCAGGAGGTGGAGACGCTCAAGCTCTACCTCGACATCGAGAAGATGCGCTTCGAGGAGCGGCTGCGCGCGAGCTTCGAGATCGATCCGGGCGCGGCCGAGGCGTGCATCCCCTCGCTGCTGCTCCAGCCGCTGGTCGAGAATGCCGTCAAATATGCCGTCACCGCCCGCGAGGAGGGGGCGGACATCATGGTCGCGGCGCAGCGCGTGGGAAATCGCGTTCATATAACGGTCAGCGACACTGGGCCAGGGAGCGCGCCGGGCGCGAACGACGGCGGGGTGCGGCCCGGCTCCTCGACCGGCGTCGGCCTGGCGAACATCAGGGACCGGCTCGTGCAAGCCTATGGAGCGGATCACCGTTTCGAGACGCAGGCCGGCCCCGAGGGGTTCGCGGTGACGATCGACATACCCTATCAGTCGCGATGACGAGGATTTCGAGCATGACCATCCGCACCATCCTCGTCGACGACGAGCCGCTCGCCATCCAGGGTCTCCAGCTCCGCCTCCAGCCGCATGACGAGGTCGAGGTGATCGATACCTGCCTCAACGGCCGCGAGGCGATCCGCGCGATCAAGACGCACAAGCCCGATCTGGTCTTCCTCGATATCCAGATGCCCGGCTTCGACGGCTTCTCGGTGGTGTCGGGGCTGGCCGAGGTCGAGCCGCCCCTGTTCGTGTTCGTCACCGCCTTTTCGGACCACGCGCTGCGCGGGTTCGAGGCGGGGGCGATCGATTACCTGATGAAGCCGGTCGATACCGATCGCCTCGCCGACACGCTCGAGCGCGTGCGCCAACGCCTGTCCGAGCGGCGCGCGGCGGGCGAGGTGGTGCAGCTGAAGGAAGTGCTCGCCGAGCACGCGCCCGAGGCGGCCGAGGCGATGCCCGACGGCAGCGGCGAGGCGCTCGCATCCAACCGCTACGAGAAGCTCATCAACATCAAGGACCGCGGGCAGATCTTCCGCGTCGACGTCGACACGATCGAGCGGATCGACGCGGCGGGCGACTATATGTGCATCTACACCGGCGACAACACGCTGATCCTGCGCGAGACGATGAAGGATCTCGAGAAGCGCCTCGATCCGCGCCGCTTCCAGCGCATCCACCGCTCGACGATCGTCAACCTCGATCTGGTCAAGCAGGTGAAGCCGCACACCAACGGCGAATGCTTCCTGGTGCTGGGCTCCGGCGCGCAGGTGA
>CAXUGZ010000051.1:0-8385 GCA_964250685.1 uncultured Sphingomonadaceae bacterium | reverse complement strand
CAGGTCAAATTGGCGGGGCACGCCTCGCGCTCGACGAGGTGGCGTGCGTGCGCGGCGGGCGCCTGCTGTTCGAGCGGCTGAGCCTCGCGCTCAAGCCGGGCGAGGCGGGGATGGTGACGGGGCCGAACGGCGCGGGCAAGTCGAGCCTGCTGCGGCTCGCCGCGGGCCTGCTCGCGCCCGCCGCCGGGCGAGTCGTGCGCGACGGGGGCGTGGCGCTGGCGTCGGAGGCGGCGGCGCTCGACGAGCGGCTGCCGCTCGCGCGCGCGCTCCTTTTCTGGGCGCGGCTCGACGGTGGGGCGCGCGCGGACGTGGCGCGCGGGCTCGCGGCGATGCGGCTGGAGGCGCTCGGCGACGTACCCGTGCGCCTGCTCTCGACCGGGCAGCGGCGGCGCGCCGCGCTGGCGCGCGTGGTCGCGGGGGGCGCGCCGATCTGGCTGCTCGACGAGCCGGCGAGCGGGCTCGACGCCGCCTCGCTGGAGGCGCTGGCGACGGCGATGGCGGCGCATCGCGCCACGGGCGGGATCGTGCTCGCGGCGAGCCACCAGCCGCTCGGCCTTTCGCATGCGCGTGAGATCGTCCTGTGAGCGCGTTCGCGGCGCTGGTGCGGCGCGATCTGGTCGCGGGCTATGCGCAGGGCGGCGCGCTGCTTCCGCTGGTGTTCTACCTGTTGGTGGCGACGCTGTTTCCGTTCGCGATCGGGCCCGATACCGCATTGCTCGGCCGCGTCGGCGGGGGTGCGCTGTGGACCGCCGCGTTGCTTGCGGCCCTGCTGCCGATCGACCGGCTGATCGCGCCCGACGCGGCGAGCGGCGTGCTCGATCAGCTCGCGCTGCGCGGGTTGGGTGAGGAGGGCATCGCCGCCGCCAAGATCGCGGCGCACTGGCTCGGCTTCGGCCCGCCGCTGATGCTCGCGACGCTCCCCGCGGCCGCGCTGCTGGGGGTGGACGGCGCCACGCTCGCGCGGCTGGAGGCGGGGCTCGCGCTCGGCACGCCCGGCCTCGCCGCGCTCGGCCTCGCCACCGCGGCGCTGACCGCGGGCCTCACGCGCGCGGGCGCGCTGGCGGGGCTCATCATGCTGCCGCTGGCGGTGCCGCTGCTGATCTTCGGCGCGGGGAGCATCGCGCCGGCGGGGGGAGGGGCGCTCAAGCTGTTGGCGGCGGTGTCGCTGCTGCTGCTGGCGGGCGCGCCGTTCGCGGCGGGCGCGGCGATCCGCGCCGGGCGGGAGTGAGCGCGTGGCTAGCTGCGCGACCCTGACAGCGGCAACCGCTCGAGTCGAAGCCTGCCCACCGGGGCAAGCTTGCGACAGGTTTGTGCGTGCCCCGGCATCTCGTTTGACGAGGCGACCCGGAGGAGCCCGTCGAAAAGCGTCGCCGGCGTAGCCCAGTCAAAAATCGTCGTCATGTCGTCTTTTTGGCGCGCGCGTAGACTTGCGTACCGCGGGTAAAGACCCGGTCGCTCGGCAGGATCGTCTCGATTTCGATATCGGACTGATCGGCGAGCTCCGCGTAGAGCGGTTCGAAGTCCGTGTTAAGCGTCTGGTCGAGAAGATCGTCAAAGCTGTCGATGACGAAATAGTTTTGCTGGAAGTCGTCAATACGATATTTCGTCCGCATCAATCGCTTAAGGTCGAACCCCAGGCGGTTTGGCGACGGGTCATCGAGCGCGAAAATGGACTCCGTGTAGGAAGACACGATCCCAGCCCCGTAGAGCTTCAACGCGTCGCCCGACTGAACCAAGCCGAATTCGACAGTGTACCAGTAAAGCCTGGCCAACTTGTCGATCGCATCCGCCTGGGCGGCGCGTTGGCCGCCCCTGCCGTAGGCCTCCATATAATCGGCGAAGACAGGGTTTGCGAGCAGAGGGACATGCCCGAACACGTCGTGGAAGACGTCCGGTTCCTGCAGATAATCGAGCTGATCCGCGCGACGAATGAAATTGCCTGACACGAATCGACGGTTCGCGAGGTGGTCGAAGAAAACATCATCTGGAACGAGGCCGGGCACCGCGACGACCTGCCAGCCGGTTGCTTTCATCAGGCGCTCGGAAAGCTCTTCAAAATCGGGAATGCCTGGCTTGGACAGACGTAACATGTCGAGGCCATCGATGAACTCTGAGGTCACTCGACCGGGGAGAAGCTTGGCCTGCCGCTCGAACAGCTTGTCCCAGGTCGCATGCTGCTCGGGCGTATAAGCCTTCCAGCCCTGCGGGATGGTCCAATCGTGGGTAGCCCCTTCGGGGCGGGTCAGTTCTGCGTTAGCCATGATGGTGAGATCGCACGATTCTCGTGACGATTGCCTGTCAAATTTCGTACCGTTTGCCATGGCGACGAAATGGACATTGCAGAGAAAAGGCAAAATTTGAAGCAGGTGCGCATCCTTGACTCGCTCGATCGCCGGATTTCTCATGCCCCTGATGCAATTAGAACTTCGCCCCCGTGCGAACTCCCCAAGTGCGCGGCGGTGCGGGCACCCGCCAGCCGCCAGTCGCCTGCCTCACCTGAAGGGCATTATAGTGCTGGTCGAGCAAATTGTCCCCGAACAGCGTGATGTCATATTTCTCCTTCTCGGACATCCAGCTGATGCCAGCACTAACGAGATTGCGCGCTTAAGGGCTATATTAGGCGGAGGCCACGCTCAACCCGCCGGTAGGTGAAGTACCACACCTCGTGCCCCTGCGCGCGCGCCTTGGCCTCGTAGCGGGTCGGGGGCCAATCGTCGGGGCGGACGAGGAAGTCGGCGGGGCGCGCGGCGCACCAGGCGAAGTCGCGGCGCCCGCCCATCACCATCAGCGCCCAGCGGCAATAGACCGGGTGATCGGTGCCGAAGCGGAACTCGGCGCCCGCCGCCAGGCTTCGCGCGAGCAGGTCGATCGGGCCCTGGTTCATGAAGCGGCGCTTGGCGTGGCGCGCCTTGGGCCACGGATCGGGATGGAGCAGATAGGCCCGCGCCAGGCTCGCGCCGGCCAGCCGCTCGAGCACGTCGATCGCGTCGCCCATGTGGATGCGCACGTTGGTGAGCCCGCGCGCCTCGATCTGCAGCAGCAGCCCGACGACGCCGTCGACGAACGGCTCGCAGCCGATGAAGCCGTGATCGGGCCGCGCCGCCGCCTGCGCCGCGAGATGCTCGCCCCGCCCGAAGCCGATCTCCAGCTCGAGCGGCCGATCGTCGCCGAACAGCGCGCGCGCGTCGAGCGGGCCGTCGGGCAGCGCCAGGCGCGGCAGCAGATCGTCGAGCAACGCCGCCTGCGTGGCGCGCAGCTTATGCCCCTGGCGGCGGCCATAGAGGCGGCGGATCGTGGCGGGATCGTTCATCGGCGAAGCTCGTCTCCCGGTCCACGCCGGGGCGGCCGTGGCTTATTGGCGCCGGTCGGCGGCTCTGCCCGAGGTGGCGGGGGCGCCCTCGCCGGCGACGTTGCCCTTGGGCTGCTTGGCGGCCTGCGCCTCGGTCTGCACGGGCACGTTCTCGGCCTTCTGTCCGACGTCCTTGGTCTCGGCCGCGGTCTTGGCGGCGCTGTCGGCGCCGGCGGGGGGCGCTGAGGGCAGGGGGAGCGGGCTCGGGCTCTGCTGGTTAAGATAGGCGATGACGTTGGCGCGGTCCTGCGGGTTGGAGAGCCCCGCAAAGGTCATCTTGGTGCCCTGCGCATAGGTCTTGGGGCTCGCCAGCCAGGCGCCGAGGCGGTCGAAATCCCACTTGCCGCCCTTGGCCTTGAGCGCGTCGGAGAAGGCGAAGCCGCCGCGCCCCGCCGCTACCTCGTCCCCGACCACGCCATACAAATTGGGGCCGAGCGCGTTGGCGCCGCCCTTGTCGGCATTGTGGCACGCCGCGCACTTCTTGAACACGTCGGCGCCCTTGGCGGCATCGGCCTGCGCCATGTAGAACGGGAAGGGCTGTTCGGCCGGAGCCGCGGCGCCGGCGCCTTCCTCCTGCTCGACGCCCTGCACCTCGTAGCCCATCTTTGCGGGCCGTTCGGCGCGATAATATTCGCCGCTGACGATCGAGGAGCCGAGCGCGGCGATGCCCGCCGCCAGGACCCAGCCCGCAATCGTGTTCGCGCGATCGTCCATGCCCTGCCTGACCTTTGGTGCACCGCCCCGGACGCCGGGACGCGCGTCCCTTAAAGGGGCTTTTCCCCCATCGCAAGCGGACCGTGGCGGGCGTCGCGGGTTGCGGCGCAGGCCAGCCCGCTCTACGCGCCGGCGCCATCATGGAGACCTATCCCGCTCCCGCCCGCGCGCGCGTCGCCGCGATGAGCGCGGCCGCCGCCGCAGCACCCGGCCGCGCGGTCGCCTTCCAGGGCGCGCCCGGCGCCAATTCGCACATCGCCGCGATCGAGGCGGTGCCCGATGGCCTGCCCTTGCCCTGCTACAGCTTCGAGGATGCGCTCGACGCGGTGCGCGAGGGGCGGGCGGGGCGCGCGCTGATCCCGATCGAGAATTCGCTCCACGGCCGCGTCGCCGACATGCACTTCCTGCTGCCCGAATCCGGCCTGTCGATCATCGCCGAGCATTTCATGGGCATTCGCCATTGCCTGATGGGGCTGCCGGGCGGCGAGCCGCGCGAGGTGATGAGCCATCCGCAGGCGCTCGGCCAATGCCGCCACTGGCTGCGCGCGCGCGGGCTGAAGCCGGTGCAGTACGCCGACACCGCCGGTGCCGCCGCCGCGGTGGCCGAGCTCGGCGATCCCGCGATCGGCGCGATCGCCCCGCGCCTGGCCGCCGATCTCTACGGGCTGGCGCTGCTGGCGGAGGGGCTGGAGGACAGCACCGACAACACCACGCGCTTCGTCCTGCTCGCGGCCGAGGCGAAGACGCTGCCGGTCGCGCGGCCGTGCATGACCACCTTCGTGTTCGAGGTGCGCAACGTGCCCGCCGCGCTGTACAAGGCGCTGGGCGGCTTCGCTACCAACGGGGTCAACATGACCAAGCTGGAAAGCTACCAGCGCGGCGCGACCTTCGCCGCGACCGAATTCTACTGCGATGTCGAGGGCAGTCCCGACGATCCGGCGGTGGCGCGCGCGCTGGAGGAGCTCACCTTCCACACCAAATGGCTGCGCGTGCTCGGCACCTATGAACAGGCACGGCCGCGCACGGTGAACTGAGCGGCGGCGGCCCTTGCCAACCGCGTGGCCACCCGCCATCGCGCGCTCATATGGATCGCTTCCGGTTCCTGCTCGATCGCACCGCCGTCTTGTTCCTCGGCGTCGCGGCGGGGGTGGCGATCGGCTTCGCGTTCGGCAGCGGCGGGGGGCGCCGTGCGACCGTCGCGCTCGCGCCCGAGGCGGCGCCGGTGGTGGGCGCATCGCCGGCGACCGCCCCCCCACCGCCTGCCGCCCCGGCCGCGCCCGAGGCCAAGGTCAGGCCTCCCGCGGGCATCGTCGCCGAGCCGGTCGCGAGCCAACCCCCCGCCGATCAGCCGCCGCCGCAGATGATCGGAACTGCGCAGACCGGGGGGATCATCCATGTCGGGGTGTTCGGCGACAGCTTCGGCGACGGCGTGTGGTCCGCGCTCTACCGGCTGCTGCCGGCGTCGGCGGGCTACAAGGTCACCAAATATTCGCAGCAATCGACCGGCTTCACGCGCTATCGCAGCCTCAACCTCGAGCAGCATGACGACGAGCAGCTCGGCACGGGCGGGCTCGACGTGGCGGTGATCGCGTTCGGCGCCAACGACGCGCAGGGGGTGTGCGACGCGGGCCATTGCGGCGCGCTGATGAGCAGTTACTGGCAGGAGGTGATCGGCCGGCGCGTCGAATCCTATGTCGCGATGCTGCGGCGGCACGGCGCGCAGGTCTATTGGGTGGGCATGCCCGTGATGCGCGATCCGGGCTATGACAGCGACACCTCGGCGATGAACGCCTTCTACATGGCGACGATGCGCCGGCTGAGCGTCCCCTTCATCGACATCCGCCCGCTGACGATCGACGGCGACGGCCATTACCAGGCGTATTATGCCGATGCCGACGGATCGCAGAAGCTGCTGCGCGCGGGCGACGGCATCCATATGTCGATGAACGGCTATCTGCGCGTCACCAAGGGCCTGGCGTCGCGTATCCGCTCGACCGTCGAGGCGGCGCACGCGGCGGCGCCCGCCGCATCCGGCGCGGACCAAGCGAACCCGTCATGATCGCGCTTGCGCTGGCGGCGGCGGCGGCGGCGTCGTTCGCGTTCGGCGGATCGTGCAGCGATGCTCTGTGCGGCGCGCGCACGCTCGATCCGTTCTTCGCCAAGCTGGCGCGGCTGGGGCCGGGGAGCGGCGGGCGCCCGGTGCACATCCTCCAGATCGGCGACAGCCATACCGCGGGCGACGCGATCACCGGCGCGTGGCGCGATCTGCTCCAGGCGCGCTACGGCGCGGGCGGGCGCGGTGTGCTGCCGCCCGGCCGGCCCTATGACGGCTACCTCACGCACGACGTGACCGTGACGATGTCCCCCGGCTGGAAGGTGGCGGCCGATTTCGGCGCGAACTGGTCCAGCCCCTCGCCGCCGCTCGGCCTCGCCGCGTTCAGCCTCACCAGCCAGAGCGAGGGCGCGAGCATGGCGATCGTGGCCGAGCCGCGCGCGCTGTTCGACCGCTTCACCGTGTGCGCGATCGCGCGGCCGGGGGCGGGGCGGCTCGCGCTCCATGCGGGCACCGAGAGCGCCGACTTCGACCTCGCCTCGGGCGACGCGCGGCCAGAATGCCGCACGATGCGGCTCGCCCAGCCCGCCGCCACCGCCGACCTCGCGACCAGCGGCGGCCCGGTGACGGTCACCTCGTGGGCGACCTTCCGCGATGCGGGCGGGATTGCCCTGTCCAACCTCGGCGTGGTCGGATCGCAGCTCGTCCACTTCTCGCGCACCGAGGACACCGTGCTGGCGGAGGAGCTGCGCGCCTACCAGCCCGATCTGATCGTGATCGCGTTCGGCACCAACGAGGGCTTCACCGCGCGCTTCAGCACGTTCGAATACGAGCTGATCCTGCGCACGCAGATCGGGCGCATCCGCCGGCTGGCGGGCAACGTGCCGATCCTCCTGCTGGGCGCGCCCGACGCGCTCAGCCGGCGGAGCGAGATGCGCGCCAATGCGGGCGGCGATCCGGCCCCCGCGTGCGGCGCGCCGCCGCCGCCCGCCGCCGCGCCAGCGGAGGGCGTGATCGCGGGGATCATGGACCGGCTGCGCTCCAGCCTCGGCATGGGCGCTCCCGATCAGCCCGCCGCTCCCCCGCCGGCCGCTCCCCCGGCCCCGGCGCCTGCCCCCTCGTCGCGCGCGCCGCTGTTTCCCCCGCCCGCACTCAAGGCGGTGCGCGAGGTGCAGCGCCGCGTCGCCGCGTCGCTCAACCTCGCTTTCTGGGACTGGGAGGCGCGGATGGGCGGGCGCTGCATTGCCGATACCTGGGTCCATGCGACCCCGCCGCTGATGCGCGGCGACTATGTCCACTACACCGCCGCGGGCGGCCGCGAGCTCGCGCAGCGCCTCCAGGCCGATCTCGACAAGGCGGCGGGGCGGTGAGGGGGCGCCACCATCTCCCTCTCCCGTCCGGGGAGAGGGCCGGGGAGAGGGGGAGTCGGCTTGCAGGTAGGCGCCACAGGACCCACGTCTCCCCCTCTCCCAACCCTCTCCCCGGAGGGGAGAGGGCTTAGGCGATGCTCTTCCCCACGCTCTCGTTCGGGCTGTTCTTCCTCGCGGTGTTCGCGATCGTCTGGTCGGCGCGCTCGAACGAGTGGCGCAAGATCCTGCTGCTGCTGGCGAGCTGGGTGTTCTACGGCGCGTGGGACTGGCGCTTCGTCGCTTTGCTGATCGGCTCGGCCTGGCTCAACTGGGGGGCGGCGCGCGCGATCTCGCTCCAGCCGCGCGACGCCTTCGCCGGGCGCAAGGCGATCCTGGTCCTGGGGATTGCGGGCAACCTCGCGATCCTCGGCTTCTTCAAATATTACGGCTTCTTCATCGAGCAGATGGGCGCGCTGCTCGGCGCGCTCGGCTTCGCGCGCGATCTGCCGCTGATGCAGGTGGTGCTGCCGGTCGGCATCTCGTTCTTCACCTTTCAGGGCATGTCCTACCTGGCGGACGTGCACGCGCGCAGGCTCGCGCCCGCGGCGTTGCTCGACTTGACCCTGCTGATGTCGTTCTTCCCGCACCTCGTCGCGGGGCCGATCGTACGCGGATCGGACCTGCTGCCGCAATTCGCCCGCACCCCGCGCCTGACGCGCGACGACGCCACGATCGGCATCGTGCTGATCGTGTGGGGGCTGTTCAAGAAGGCGGTGGTCGCCTCCGAGCTCTCGACGGGCCTCGTCGATCCGGTGTTCTTCGATCCCGCCGCGCATTCGCGGCTCGATCTGATCGCCGCGGCTTATGGTTATGCGGTGCAGATCTATTGCGACTTTTCCGCCTATAGCGACATGGCGATC
>CAXUGZ010000050.1:4691-8471 GCA_964250685.1 uncultured Sphingomonadaceae bacterium | reverse complement strand
CGTGCATCACCCCGTCCTTGACCACCGCGGTGCGGAGCACGATGCAGCTGTCCATGCTGCCGTCGGGCGAGAAATAGCCGACGCCGCCAGCGTAAGCGCCGCGCGTCTCGGGCTCCAATTCGGCGATGATCTCGCAGGCGCGCACCTTGGGCGCGCCCGAGACCGTGCCCGCCGGGAAGCCCGCGAACAGGGCGTCGAGCGCGTCGCGGCCGGGCGCGAGCCGGCCGATCACGTTCGAGACGATGTGCATCACGTGGCTGTATTTCTCGACCGTGTAGCTGTCGGTCACCGCCACCGTGCCGGGCGCGGCGACCCGGCCGACATCGTTGCGCCCGAGATCGAGCAGCATGAGGTGCTCGGCGCGCTCCTTGGGATCGGCGAGCAGCGCGTCGCGATTGGCGAGGTCCTCGGCGGCGGTGCGGCCGCGCGGGCGCGTGCCCGCGATCGGCCGCACGGTCACCTCGCCGTCGCGCACGCGCACGAGGATCTCGGGCGAGGAGCCGGTGAGCGCGAAGCCCGGCAGATCGAGATGGTATAGGAACGGCGACGGGTTGATCCGCCGCAGCGCGCGATAGAGATCGAACGGGGGCAGCGGGAAATCGGTGGTGAACCGCTGCGCCAGCACCACCTGGAAGATGTCGCCCGCCGCGACGTACTCCTTCGCCGCAGCGACCATCGCCGCGTAGCGGCCGGGGGGGAGGATCGGCGCGGGCGAGAAGTCTTCGTTTCCCGCATTGGGTGGGGCTCCCACACGGGAGGGTAAAGGTCCTGCGAGGCGCGCCTGCGCGGTCTCGATCCGCTCGATCGCCCGCGCCATCGTGACCCCCGTACCGGGCCAGATCGGCGCAACCAGGAACAGCGCGTCCGCTAGCCGATCGAACACCAGAACCAGGCTCGGCCGCACGAACAGCATGTCGGGCAGCGCGAGCGGGTTGGGCGCGGGACGCGGCAGCCGCTCGACCAGCCCGATCGTCTCATAGGCGAAATACCCCACCAGGCACGCGAGCGCGGGGGGCAGGCCATCGGGCATCTCGGCGCGGCATTCGGCGACCAGCGCGCGCAGCGTCGCGAGCGGATCGCCCGCGGCCGGGCGGAACGCGGCCTGATCGGTCAGCCATTCGCGGTTGACCTGCGCGCCGTCGGCATCGGCGCGGAACACCAGATCGGGGGCGAGGCCGAGCAGGCTGTAGCGCCCGCGTGTCGCCCCGTCCTCGACCGATTCGAGCAGGAAGTCGCCGCGCCCCGGCTCGATCAGCTTGAGCGCGGCGGCGACGGGGGTGTCGGTGTCGGCGAGCTGGCGGCGCCATACCAGCGCCGCGCGGCCCGCGGCGAGCGCGGCGGCGGCGGCGGCGTCGGACGGGGCCGCCGGGATCACGCGATCACTGGCCGCTTTGCTTCGGCGCCCGCCCACGCAGCTGCTGCTCGAGCTTCGCCTCGCCCCCCGGATTGTGCTTGACCGTCACCTCGGCGCGCGCGGCGGCGGCGAATTGCTGGGCATATTCCTCGCCCAGGTTGCGCGCGAGCTCGCCGCGCGTCGCCGCGACCAGCGCCGGCACCGCCGCCGGGTCGCCCGGCACGATCCGGTCGAGATGCACCACGAACCAGCCGCCGCTCGGGCCGGGCGAAAGCTCGGTCTTGCCCGGGATCAGGCGGAACAATGTGCGCAGCACGGGGGGAACGCGACTGCCCGCGCGCGCGAGGTCGATCTGGCTGCCCCCGGCGATCTGGGGCGGGGGCAGGCCGGCCGCGGCGAAGGCGGCGGCCATCGTCTGTCCGCCGCCGACCTTGGCGAGGATCGCCTGCGCGGTGGCGCGCGCGCGATCCCCGGCGCGCTGCATCGTCAGGTCCTGCACCACGCGCGCGCGCGCTTCGGCGAGCGGCACCGGCGCCGCGGGCACCACGCTGGCGACGCTCAGCAGCGCGTAATGCCCGTCGGGCGCGACCGTCTCCACCGTCGGCTCGTCGTCGGGCGAGGCGTCGTTGGCGGGCTTCATCAGCGCGGTGAGGACCGCGTCGGGCTTGAAGCCGGGCACGCTCGGCGCGGTACCGTCGGGGAGCACGGGCGGCGTCGTCACGACCTGAAGATTGTGCTTCTTGACCGTTTCGGCGAAGCTCGCCCCGCCCGAGACCGCGTCCTGCACCGCCTGCACCAGATCGGCGGTCGCCTGCTGCGCCTTGGTCTTGGCGAGCGCGGCGGCGATCTCGCCGCGCGCCTGATCGAGCGAGCGCGCCGGCGTCGCGGTGACCGCGTCGACATGGACCACGCTCCAGCCGAGCGCGGTCTTGATCGGGCTGGTGGTGCCGCCGGGCTTGAGCGCGAACGCCGCCGCCGCCACCGCGGGCGATGCGGTGCGCGCGAGCGCGTCCTGCGTGAGGCTGCCGAGCGCGATGTCGGCGGGGGCGAAGCCCGCATCGGCCGCCGCCTTGGCGAACGGCGCGCCGCCCGCCATGCGCGCCCCGAACGCCTTGGCGGCCGCCTCGTCGGCCAGCACCACCTGGCTTACCGCGCGCGTCTCGCGCGCGGCATATTTGGCGGCGTCGGCCTTGTAGGCGGCGGCGATCTCCGCATCGGTCGGGGGAGGGGGGGTGACGCTCTCCGGGCCGAACGCGGCGTAGCGCACCACCCGCCGCTCGGGCAGCGAGTACCGCGCGATGTTGGCCTTGTACCAGCCCGCAATCTCCGCCTCGCTCGGCGCGGGCAGGCCGTCCGGCTTGGCGGGGACGAGCCCGATCACGCCCTCGCGCCGGTCGAGCAGCAGCATCGCATAGGGGGTGAGCAGCCCCGCCGGCGCGGCCGCACCCATCGTCAGCGGCACCAGCAACTGGCGGCGGACGAGGTCCTCGCGCATCCCGTCGTGGAGCGTCGCGAAGCTCAGCCGCTGCTGTGCGAGCACCGCGTTCATGCGCGCCTGGTCGAACGCGCCGGTCGGCCCCTGGAAGGCGGGGATCGAGGCGATCTCGCCCCCGATCAGCCGCTCGCTCGCGGTGATGCCGTGCCGCTCGGCCCAGCCGCTCAGCACGCGCGCGCCGATATATTGATCTAGGATCGGGGCGACCCCGCCGATCGCGGCGATGAAGGCGGGCATCGTCAGATCGGGCTGCTGCTGGCGCGCCTCGGTGAGGCTGCTCTGCGCGCGCGTCGCGACTTCGGCGATGGTGACGGGCTTGCCGCCGACGGTCGCGACCGCGTCGTCGCGCATCCCCGACACCAACCCCCCGCCGGGCGTGCCCACACCCGTGGCGATGAACGCGACCATGATGATCCCGAGCAGCGCGACCGCGACCCAGGAGGACAGGATACGGCGGAAGAATGCGAGCATCGGTCGCCCTGGAGGTGGAAGGAAGCGGCCGCAATAGAGACGCGCCGCGCGCGCTTCAAGCCGCGCTCGCTTGGCGCACAGCCGCGCGCTTGCTACCGCCGCCGCCTGCAACGGAGGAAGCGATGGCGCTGCGCAAGCTGGTGGCCGGCAATTGGAAGATGAACGGCACGCGCGCCGCGCTCGACGAGTTCGACGCCATCGCCGCCGCCGCCGAGGCCGCGCGCGGCGCGGACGTGCTCGTCTGCCCCCCCTTCACGCTCGTCGCGGCGGCGGCGCGGGCGGCGCGCGGGTTCGCGATCGGCGGACAGGATTGCCACACCGGGGTCAAGGGCGCGCATACCGGTTGCGTCTCGGCCGACATGCTGGGCGACGCGGGCGCGTCGCACGTCATCGTCGGCCATAGCGAGCGGCGCTGCGACTGCGGCGAGACCGACGCGCTGGTGCGCGCCAAGGCCGAGGC
>CAXUGZ010000050.1:0-4677 GCA_964250685.1 uncultured Sphingomonadaceae bacterium | reverse complement strand
GGTGCCCCCCGCGGGCACCGCCGCGACCCTGGTGGTTGCCTACGAGCCGGTCTGGGCGATCGGCACCGGGCGCACGCCGTCCTGCGCCGAGGTGGCCGAGATGCACGGCCTGATCCGCGCCAAGCTGATCGAGCTGGTGGGCGGGGAGGGGCGCGGCGTGCGCATCCTCTATGGCGGTTCGGTCAAGCCCGACAATGCCGCCGAGCTGATGGCGCTGCCCGACGTCGACGGCGCGTTGGTCGGCGGCGCGAGCCTTACCGCCGCGTCGTTCGCGCCGATCATTGCCGCCGCCGCGAACGTCTCGCAATAACAGATTTCGCGTGACCGTCCGCGCGATCGGGCGTTAGGCAGCCCCCCTCATTCCCGCACAGGAGGTGCCGTCATGGCGTTCCAGCTTCCCGCTCTGCCGTTCGATCCCTCGGCGCTCGCGCCGCACATGTCGGCCGAGACGTTCGACTACCATCACGGCAAGCACCACAAGGCGTATGTCGACAAGACCAACGGCTGGATCGAGGAGAAGGGGCTCGCCGGGCTCACCTTGCTCCAGGTGATCGACAAGGCCAAGGCGGGCGGCGACAAGGGCCTGTTCAACAATTCCGCGCAGATCTGGAACCACAGTTTCTTCTGGAACTGCCTCGCCCCCGCCGGCCAGACCGCGCCATCGGGCAAGCTCGCCGGGCTGATCGACGATTTCGGCGGCAAGGACGCGTTGCTCAAGAAGCTCGCCGAAGAGGCGGTCGCCCATTTCGCCAGCGGCTGGGCGTGGCTGGTGCTCGAGGGCGACAAGCTCAAGGTCACCTCGTTCCACGACGCCGACACCCCGGTGGCGAACGGCGTGACGCCGTTGTTCACGCTCGATGTGTGGGAGCATGCCTATTACATCGATTACCGCAACGCCCGGCCCAAGTTCGCCGAGACGGTGCTCGCCAATGTCGTGAACTGGGACTTCGTCTCTCAGAACTTGGACGGGCAGGGCGCGAGCCGGGCGGATCAGACGCAATAAGCTGCTCCCTCTCCCCTGCGGGTAGAGGGCTGGGGTGAGGGCGCGGCGGCGAAGCCGTCGCGTTCAACCTTCGAGGTCGGAGCCCCTCACCCAACCCTCTCCCAGACGGGAAGAGGGCTTAACGCGGCGCGGACGACGGCAGTTGCGATCCGATCGTGCGGTTCATCGGGCTGTAGATCTGGCTGCCGATCGTCGCTGAATAGGTCTTGCCGGCATTGATCGGGTTCGCGCCGCCACGTCCGCTCAGCCCGCCGCGATCGGCCTGTGCATCGCGGCCGGGGTCCTGCTTGGCGGCGGTGGCGCTGGCGGAGGGCTGCGGCTCCATCGCGGACTGCGCCTGCGCCGCCGGGCATATCAGGAGCACCGCCGAGGCGGCCATGATGGTTTTGATGCGCATCGTCGTTCAGCTCCGCTTGACCGTCGCGCGGAAGAGGGTGGCGTCCGCGTTCGCATGATATAGCCGGATGCGGCCGCCGGCGAGCGCGATCATGTCGGTCGTGCCGCTATTCCGCGCGTCGCACGGCGACAGGCGAGCGCATCGGCGACGACCGCCGCCGCGCGCGCGCTCGCCGATCCGCGGTCGGTCCCCATCATCCGCGCGACATAAGCCTGCTGCACCGGCAGGTAGATTGCGTGGGACTTCGCCGCGCGATCGAGCGCGCGATCGAGCTCCCCGATATCGGCCGCGACGTCCCCCATCGTCCAGTGGCTGAAGCGCGGATCGTCCGCCCAGTCGATCCGGTCGGGATTGAGGAAGATCGCGGGGCGCGGCCGCTCGGCGAATTCCACCACCTGGCTGGAGCCGCAGCCGAGATAGATGTCGGCCGCGTCGATATAGGTCTGGTCGACCAGCCGGAACGACCGCGCATCGATATGGATGTTCGGCAGGTCGCGAAAGCGCGCGACGCGCGCGTCGAACGCGCGGTCGAACTCGGGCAGGCGGATGTGCGGCGCGAGGATCAAATTGTAGCGATCGGATCGGGCGAAATAGTCGAGCACCGCCTCGCCCATCCCCCACCAGCTCGATTTGTCGCGCTTCCAATGCGGCACGTAGACGACGATCGGGCGCGGCTGGGCGAACACCGGCGGCGCGCGATGCCGTGCGACGCAGCGGATATAGTCGCGCTTGATGTAGCCGACGGTCTCGATCCGAGCATCCTTATGGCCGCTCTCCCGCACGCGCGCGGCCATCCCCTCGCCGGGCATCAGGATGCGCGCCGCGGCGCGGTTGCGCGGCGCCGCGAAATTGGCGTGGGGGCCCGCGCCGTGCTCGTTATAGACGAAGTCGGCGCCGAAGCGCCCGGCGAGCCGCGGCAGCCACAGGCTGGTCCGCTCGGCGCACACCGCGATATCGTGGCGCAGGATGGCGCGCGCGTTCAGCGCGAGGATGGCGGGCTTCCACGGCAGGCGCGGCGTCTCGCGCGCGCCCGGCGGCAGGCGCCGGAAACAGCGCGCGCGCCGGATCGGCAGCGACAGGCCGGCCGCGGCGAGCGCCTCGGCGATGATCTCCTCGTGCGCGCTGGTGATCGCGAACAGCGTGATGCGTGGCGGACTGGCCGAGCGGGCGAGCGCGATCGCGATCGGCAGCAGGTGCGGGATGAGGAACAGCTCGCCCAGGAACAGGAAGGCGACCGATCCGGCCGCCGTCGCTGAAGGCGCGGCAGCGTGCGCCGGCGGCAATTCGCGCATGCCCTCTCCCCGGTGAGAATAGACGGTCGGGGTAGCACGCGCTGCGCCCGGCGGGGAAGCGTCTACGCCGCCGCGCGCCGCAGCCGATCGTTGATCGCGCGGCCGAGCCCCGCGTCGGGAACCGGCGCGACCGCGATCCGCTCGGCGGGTCCCGCATCGGCCTCGTGCAGCAGCTCGAACAGGCGCGCGGCGGCTTCGATCGGATCGCCGGTGCGCGACAGCGAGACGTCGCCGTCGACCGCGCCGAACCCGATCAGCCATTCGCCGGGCTGCGCCGCCAGCGCCTCCAGCCGCAGCGGCTTGGCGGGCGCGTAATGCTGGCGGAGCTGGCCCGGCGCCTCGATCGCGCCATCCTCATCCGTGGCGATCGGCAGCCCGGCGATCCGCGCCAGCAGCTCGGGCGCGATCGCGCCCGGCCGGAGCAGGCGCAGCCGATCCGTCCCGGCCGCGACGATCGTCGATTCGATCCCGATCGCGCACGCGCCGCCGTCGATCACCAGCGCGATCCGTTCGCCGAGCGAGCGCAGCACGTGCGCCGCGCGCGTCGGGCTGATCGTGCCGCTGGCATTGGCCGAAGGCGCCGCGAGCGGGCGCGCGCATGCCGCGAGCAGGTCGCGCATCGCCGGGTGCGCGGGAACGCGCAGCGCGATCGTGCGCAGCCCCGCGGTGGCGAGCGCGGCGATCGGCGCGCCTGCGCGCAGGGGTGCCACCAGCGTCAGGGGGCCCGGCCACAAGGCCTCGCCCAGCCGCAGCGCGGCATCGGGCAGGTCCGCCAGCGCGCTTGCCGCCGCGAGATCGGCCACGTGCACGATCAGCGGGTTGAACGCCGGGCGGCCCTTGGCGGCGTAGATCGCGGCGACCGCCGCTCCATTGGTGGCATCGGCGGCGAGCCCGTAGACGGTCTCGGTCGGCACCGCGACCGGCCGCCCCTGAAGGATCAGCCGCGCCGCGTGCGCGATCGACGCGGCGTCGTGGGGGAGGAGTTGCGTCGTCACCGAGCGTTCGATCGGAAATTTGGGGTCGAACCGCGCTTCACCGTTCGTGCTGAGCCTGTCGAAGCACCGTTCTTCCTCCTCGGCCAGCAGCAAAGACGGCCCTTCGACAAGCTCAGGGCGAACGGAGAAGGCGGCCGCCACGCCGGCAAGCCCTCAGCCCGACACGCGCTCCAGCAGATCGCCCGGATCGATCTCCAGCCGGCGGATGCGGCGCGCGATATCGGGCCATTCGTGGTCGAGGAAGCGCGTGCGCGCGGCGTGGCGCAGCCGGCCCGCGGCGCCCGCGTCGACGAACATGCCGATGCCGCGGCGCACGGTCACCAGCCCGTCCTCCTGGAAGCTCTGATACGCCTTGGCGACGGTGAGCGGGTTCGCGCCCTGATCGGCGGCGAAGGCGCGCACCGAGGGCAGGGCGTCGCCCTCGCGGATGCGGCCGTCGAGGATCATCGCGACGATCTCGTCGCGCAGGCGCAGATAGACGGGGCGATCGGAGGAAGCCATTGCGTGATGCTGTCGTAACACAGCATGGCGGAAACGCAACGCTGCGATGCGGCCCGCGTCACCCCTTTCCGCTGGCGGCGTTCCACTCCGCGACCACCAGCGCGCGCTCGGGCCGCGGCCGTTCCTCCAGCGCGCGCGTCGGCGTGCCGATGAACATGAACCCCGCGATGCGATCGTGCGCGCCGCCGAACGCGTCGCGCACGATGTCCGAATAGGCCGCCCAGCCGGTCAGCCAGCCGCCGACCAGCCCCTCGGCGTGCGTCGCCACCAGCAAGGCCATGCATGCGGCGCCCGCCGACAGCTCCTGCTCCCAGATCGGGATGTGGCTGGCATGCGCGGGCGCGGAGAGCACCACCACCAGAGCGGGCGCCTGCATCGCGAACTGGCGCACCGCGTCGAGCTCGACGCGCCCCGGCGCGGGCCGGTCGGCGCGGTAGGCGCGCTCGAGCAAGGCGGCGAACGCCTCGCGCTGCCCGCCCCGCACCACCA
>CAXUGZ010000049.1:0-8477 GCA_964250685.1 uncultured Sphingomonadaceae bacterium | reverse complement strand
GGCAGCCAGGTCCAGCTCTCCGCCGCCGACGGCAAGATGCTGGTCGCCGCCGGGCGCGCGCGCTTCAACCTGCAGACCTTGCCGCGCGAGGACTTTCCCGTGATCGCCGAGGGCGAGCTGCCGACCAGGTTCGACCTGCCCGCCGAGACGCTGAAGCAGATCATCGACAAGACGCGCTTCGCCATCTCGACCGAGGAGACGCGTTATTATCTGAACGGCATCTTCCTCCACGTCTCGGACGACGCGACCCCCGTGCTCAAGGCCGCCGCCACCGACGGCCACCGCCTCGCGCGCGTCACCGTGCCGCGCCCCGACGGCGCCGAGGGAATGCCCGACGTGATCATCCCGCGCAAATGCGTGGGCGAATTGCGCAAGCTGCTCGACGAGATCGACGGCTCGGTCGAAATGTCGCTCTCGCCCACCAAGGTGCGCTTCGGCATGGGCAGCGCGATCCTCACCTCCAAGCTGATCGACGGCACCTTCCCCGATTATTCGCGCGTCATCCCGACCGCCAACGACAAGCTGCTCAGGATCGATCCGCGCAGCTTCGAGGAGGGGGTCGACCGCGTCGCCACGATCGCCAGCGAGAAGACGCGCGCGGTCAAGATGAGCCTCGAGCGCGACAAGATCACGCTCTCGGTCACCAGCCCCGAAAACGGCACCGCCGCCGAGGAGGTGTCGGGCGATTATGCCGCGCAGGGCTTCGAGATCGGCTTCAACGCGCGCTACCTGCTCGACATCCTCGGCCAGATCGACGGCGACACGGTCGAAGTCCACCTCGCCGACGCCGCCGCGCCGACCCTGATCCGCGAAAGCGAAACCGCGCCGGCTTTGTATGTGCTGATGCCGATGCGCGTATAAGCGGGCAGTGTTTCGGCGCCTTGCCCGCGACCGCGCCGCGCGATAGCATCGCCGGATGATCGTCAACCGCGTCACGCCGGGTTTCGCCGCGTCGCTGCCCCGCGAGGTGATGGTGGCGCTCGATCTTCTGCCGGGCGACACAATTGGATACGTGATCGAAGATGGCGCCGTGCGGCTGATCCGTGTCCAAGACGAGGACGGCGAGGATCTGACTCCGGAGGAAATAACAGGCCTGACGACGGCGCAGATCGACGCGCTCATCCAAGAGGCTTTGGACGATCCGCGGCCGTCTGTCTCCGCGGAGGAAGCCTTCGCCGACGTATACGCGATGCTCGATCAAAAACGGCGCGATGCCGCTCGAGATTGAGTTTTCCCGGTCGGCGCTCGAGGACCTGGAAGGTATTGCCGGCTGGCTGTTCGAAGCGGCGGGACATGACGTTGCCCGCGCCTATGTCGGACGGATCAGGTCGCGTTGTAGCGGGCTCGCATTGTTCCCCGATCGAGGAACGCCGCATTATGATCTCAAGCCGGGCCTCCGCTCGATACCCTTCGAGCGCAGGGCGACGATCTATTATGAACCACGCGCGGACAGGCTGATTATCGTCCGCATCCTCCACGGCGGGCGCGATCCCGGTCGCGCCTTCGCCGATCCTTGAGATGGCGCTCACCCGCCTCGCGCTCACCGATTTCCGCAACCACGCCGACGCGCTGATCGCGCCCGGCCCGGCCTGCGTGATCCTCACCGGTGAGAATGGCGCGGGGAAGACCAACCTCCTCGAGGCGGTGTCGCTGCTCGCCCCCGGGCGGGGCCTGCGCGGCGCGACCTTGTCCGAGATGGCGCGGAGCGGCGGGCCGGGCGGGTTCGGGGTGGGCGCGCGGCTGGGGGTGCAATTGGGCGAGGAGGTCGAGATCGGCACCGGCACGCTCGCCGCCGCGCCCGAACGGCGCCAGGTGCGGATCAACGGCGTGCCCGCATCGGCCGCCGCGCTCGGCGAATGGCTCGCGATCCTGTGGCTCACCCCCGCGATGGACCGGCTGTTCGTCGAGGGCGCGAGCGCGCGGCGGCGCTTCCTCGATCGGCTCGTGCTCGCGCGCGAGCCGCGCCACGGCGGCCATGCCCAACGCTACGACGCGGCGATGCGCGCGCGCAACAAGCTGCTCGCCGAACCCGACGGCGCGGACGCGGCGTGGCTGGCGGCGCTGGAGGCGGGAATGGCCGAGCATGGCGCCGCGATCGCCGACGCGCGCGCGCGCACGGTCGCGGCGCTGGCGACGCGGCTGCTGGACCAGGCCGCCGGGCCGTTCGCGCGCGCGGGGCTCGCGCTCGCGGGCTGGCTGCCTGCGCCGCACGATCCGCGCGCCGCGCTCGCCGCCGAGCTGCGCGGCGGGCGCGGGCGCGACGCTGCGGCAGGGCGCACGCTCGCGGGGCCGCACCGCACCGATCTGGCGGTGGCGCATGCCGACAAGCACGTCGCCGCCGCGCTCTGCTCGACGGGGGAGCAGAAGGCGCTGCTGCTGGGGCTGATCCTGGCGCATGCCGATCTGGTGGCGCAGGATCGCGGCGCGCGGCCGATCCTGCTGCTCGACGAGGTCGCCGCGCATCTCGATCCGCTGCGCCGCGCCGCGTTGTTCGAGCGGCTGGCGGAGGCGGGCGGGCAGGTGTGGATGACGGGCACCGAGCGCGCGCCGTTCGCGGGCGCGCCGGCCGGATCGTGCCACCTGCGCGTCGGCGCCGAGGGGGTCAGCGCGGACTGAGCGGCGGCCCATTTCGCTTGGGTTTGCGCGCCCGAATCCCTATATGCTCGCCATGGCAACATCCCCCGCAAGCGAAGATTACGGCGCCTCCTCGATCAAGGTGCTGAAGGGGCTCGACGCGGTGCGCAAGCGCCCCGGAATGTACATCGGCGACACCGACGACGGATCGGGCCTCCACCACATGGTGTTCGAGGTTTCGGACAACGCGATCGACGAGGCGCTCGCCGGGCATTGCGACCGGATCGTGATCACGCTCAATGCCGACGGATCGGTCTCGGTCGAGGATAACGGACGCGGCATCCCGACCGGCATCCATGAAGGCGAGGGCGTTTCGGCGGCCGAGGTCATCATGACCCAGCTCCACGCGGGCGGCAAGTTCGACAATGCCAATGACGGCAACGCCTACAAGGTCTCGGGCGGGCTGCACGGCGTCGGCGTATCGGTGGTCAACGCGCTCAGCGACACGCTCGACCTGACCGTGTGGCGCGACGGCGAGGAGCATGCGATGCGCTTCCGCCGCGGCGATGCCGAGGCGCCGCTCGCGGTGGTTGGCCCGTCGGACAAGCGCGGCACGCGCGTCACCTTCACGCCCTCGGCCGAGACGTTCAAGATCACCGAATTCGATTTCGACAAGCTCGAGCACCGCTATCGCGAGCTCGCCTTCCTCAATTCGGGGGTGCGCCTGTTCCTGGTCGACGCGCGCCACGCCGAACGCCGCGAGGTCGAATTGTTCTACGAGGGCGGCACCGCGGCGTTCGTCAAATATCTCGATCGCGCCAAGACGCCGCTGATGCCCGAGCCGATCATGGTCCATGGCAGCCGCGACGATGTCGGCATCGACGTCGCGCTCGAATGGAATGACAGCTATTACGAGAACGTCCTCCCCTTCACCAACAACATCCCCCAGCGCGACGGGGGCACGCATCTGGCGGCGTTCCGCGCGGCGCTGACGCGCACGCTCAACAATTACGCCGAGAAATCGGGAATGCTGAAGAAGGAGAAGGTCACGCTCACCGGCGACGACATGCGCGAGGGGCTGACCGCGATCGTATCGGTCAAGCTGCCCGATCCCAAATTCTCCTCGCAGACCAAGGACAAGCTCGTCAGCAGCGAGGTGCGCCAGCCGCTCGAGGCGCTGATCGCCGACAAGCTCGCCGAATATCTCGAGGAGAATCCGGCTTATGGCCGCGCGATCATCCAGAAGGTGATCGACGCCGCCGCCGCGCGCGAGGCGGCCAAGAAGGCGCGCGAGCTCACGCGGCGCAAGGGCGTGATGGACATCGCCTCGCTCCCCGGCAAGCTCGCCGACTGCCAGGAACGCGATCCCGCCAAGAGCGAATTGTTCCTGGTCGAGGGCGACAGCGCCGGCGGATCGGCCAAGCAGGGGCGCGATCGCAACATCCAGGCGATCCTGCCGCTCAAGGGCAAGATCCTCAACGTCGAGCGCGCGCGCTTCGATCGCATGCTCTCCTCCAAGGAGGTGGGCACGTTGATCCAGGCGATGGGCACGGGCATCGGCCGCGACGATTTCAACATCGCCAAACTGCGCTACCACAAGATCGTCATCATGACCGACGCCGACGTCGACGGCGCGCACATCCGCACCTTGCTGCTGACCTTCTTCTACCGGCACATGCCCGAGATCATCGCGCGCGGGCATCTGTTCATCGCGCAGCCGCCCCTGTTCAAGGTCAACAAGGCGCGCCACGAGCTCTACCTCAAGGATCAGGCGGCGCTGGACGAATATCTGCTCGACAACGGCCTCGGCGCGATGATGCTCGAGGGGCCGGGGGGCGCGCGATCGGGCAGGGACCTGCGCGGGCTGGTCGGGCATGCGCAGCGCATGGCGCGGCTGATGACCTATGTTCCCCGCCGCTACGCGCCCGACCTGGTCGAGGCGCTCGCGCTCGCGGGCGCGCTGGATCCGGCGCTGACCGATCGCGCGCGCGCCGCCGAGGCGGTCGCGGGCTGGCTCGGCCGCGCCGATCCCGAGGCGCGCTGGGAGGTCGAGCCGACCGCCGAGGGCGGCTATCACGCGCGCCGGCTGTGGCGCGGCGTGACCGACCACCACGTCGTCGACGCGGCGTTCGTCCAGTCGGCCGAGGCGCGCAAGCTGCACGCGCTCGCCGCCGAGCAGGCGGAGAGCTACGCGGTCGTGTCGCGCCTGTCGGCGCAGCGCGCGGCCGAGCCGGCGGAGGGCGACGAGGAGGATGCGCCGCCCGCAAGCGATCCCGCCGGCGGCAAGACCAGCCGCGTCGCGCGCCCGTCCGAGCTGCTCGCGGCGATCCTGGCCGCGGGCCGCAAGGGCGTCGCGGTGGCGCGCTACAAGGGGCTGGGCGAGATGAACGCCGAACAATTGTGGGCGACCACGCTCGATCCCGCGAACCGCACGATGCTGCGCGTCGAGGTGACGCAGGCCGATCTCGCCGACGAGGTGTTCACGCGGCTGATGGGCGACGTGGTCGAGCCGCGGCGCGAGTTCATCCAGGAAAACGCGCTGTCGGTCGCCAACCTCGACGTTTGATCCCCATTGCGCTTTCGCGGCGGCGCAATAGGGTCGATAGATGACCGCGCGCGCCGATTTCACCATCGATGATGGCACGGAACGCATCCTGCGCTTCACGGGCACGATGACGCTAGCGCAATTGGGCGACCTGCCGCACCGGCTGGAAACGCTCGACCCGCCGCCCGACCAGATCGATCTCGGCGCGGTCGAGCGGATGGACACGGTCGGCGCGTGGCTGGTGCATCGCGTCGCGCGCGATCACGACGCCGCGATCCGGGGCGCGGGCGACGACGAAGCGCATCTGCTCGAGCAGGTCGCGGCGGCGGATCATCCGCTCGAAATCAGGCCGCGTACCGGCGGCGGCTTCGTGCGCGTGCTCGACCGCGTCGGCCGCGCGACGATCGCGGCGGGGCGCACGCTGATCGACCTGATCGGCTTCTTCGGCGCGGTGCTCGTCGCGCTGGCGCAACTCATGCTCCATCCGCGCCGGCTGCGCGGCAACGCGATCGTGCGCCAGTTCGAGGTGGTGGGGATCGACGCGCTCGGCATCATCGGGCTGATGAGCTTCCTGATCGGCATCGTCATCGCGCAGCAGGGCGCGATCCAGCTGCGCCAGTTCGGCGCCGAGGTGTTCACGATCAACCTCGTCGGGCGGCTTACGTTTCGCGAGCTCGGCGTGCTGATGACCGCGATCATGGTCGCGGGCCGATCGGGATCGGCGTTCGCGGCGCAGATCGGATCGATGCGGCTGGCCGAGGAGGTCGATGCGATGCGCACGATCGGCGTCGGGCCGATGGAGGCTTTGGTGATCCCGCGCGTGCTCGCCGCCGTGCTGATGATGCCCCTGCTCAGCGTCTATGCGGCGGTGGTCGCCTTGGTCGGCGGCGGGCTGTTCTGCTGGTTCTCGCTCGGCATCCCGCCGATCACCTTCGTCACGCGCGTGCGCGAGGTGGTGCCGATCACCGATTTCCTGCAGACGCTGATCAAGGCGCCCGTGTTCGGCATGCTGATCGCGATCGCGGGCTGCTTCAACGGGATGGAGGTCGAGGGCAATGCCGAGGCGGTCGGCCTGCGCACCACCTCGGCGGTGGTGCAGTCGATCTTTCTCGCGATCGTGATCGACGCCTTCTTCGCGGTGTTCTTCGCGGCGATCGGATGGATCTGAGCCGCGCCCCCCGCCCGCGCGGCGCGACCGATGACGGGGATGCCGTCATCAGGGTGCGCGGGCTCGCCAACAGCTTCGGCGAGCAGCAGGTGCACGAGCATCTCGACCTCGACGTGCGCCGCGGCGAGATCCTGGGCGTGGTCGGCGGATCGGGCACGGGCAAGTCGGTGCTGATGCGCTCGATCATCGGGCTGCAGCGGCCCGATGCGGGCGAGATCGAGGTGTTCGGCGAGCCGATGATCGGCCGCGACGAGAACGACGCGCGCGACGTGCGCCAGCGCTGGGGCGTGCTGTTCCAGGGCGGCGCGCTGTTCTCGACGCTGACGGTGGCCGAGAATGTGCAGGTGCCGCTGCGCGAATTCTTCCCCGGCCTCGGCGCGACCCTGCTCAACGAGATTGCGGGCTACAAGGTCGCGATGAGCGGGCTCGGCGCGGAGGCGGGACCCAAGTTTCCGTCCGAGCTTTCGGGGGGCATGCGCAAGCGCGCGGGCCTTGCGCGCGCGCTCGCGCTCGATCCCGATCTGCTGTTCCTCGACGAGCCGACCGCCGGGCTCGATCCGATCGGCGCGGCCGCGTTCGACGATCTGATCCGCAGCCTCAAGGAAACGCTCGGGCTCACCGTGTTCCTGATCACGCACGATCTCGACACGCTGCACGCGATCTGCGATCGGGTGGCAGTGATCGCGGATCGCCGCGTGGTCGCGGTCGGAACGATCGCGGAATTGCTGGCGTTGGATCATCCGTGGATCCAGGAATATTTCAACGGCCCGCGCGGTCGCGTCGCGCAGGACGCGGCCGATCGGCAGGAGAACAAGGACCCACGCGAGACCGCGCGGCGGCGCGGGGCGGCGATCGACGCCGCCGGGGGCGACGGGGCCAGGGGCATTGCGGGGGCGTGACGCGCTGATGGAGAACCGATCGAACTCTGTGCTCGTCGGCGGCGTCGTGCTGGTGCTGCTCTCCGTCACGCTCGGCTTCATCATCTGGCTGGCGGGCTTCGGCGGCGCCAGCGAGCAGCGTTTCGATATCCTGTTCAAGACCTCGGTCGATGGCCTCGCCAAGGGATCGGCGGTCACCTTCTCGGGCGTGCCCGTGGGCAAGGTCTCGGACATCGATCTGCTGCCGGACCAGCCCGAGCTGATCCGCGTGCGGATCGAGGTGAAGAAGGCGACCCCCGTGCTCCAGGGCACCAGCGCCACGATCGCCGGGGTGGGCTTCACCGGAGTCAGCCAGATCAACCTCGACGGCGCGGTCCAGGGCGCGCCGCCGATCGACCAGCCGGGACCGTTCGGCTACCCGCTGATCCCGCCCAAGACGGGCGGGCTGGGCGCGATCCTCAACAACGCGCCGCAATTGCTCGACCGGATCTCGACGCTGACCGAGCGGTTGAGCGACCTGCTCAACCCCGCGAACCAGCGGTCGATCGGCAACATCCTCGCGCACATCGATAAAGTGTCGGGCGCGATGGCGGACCGCAGCCAGGATATCGCGGCGACGCTCGCCGACGCGCATGTCGCGATCCGCCAGGCGGGCGACGCCGCGCAGCAGTTCGGCGCGCTGGCGGACACCACCAACCAGCATATCGGCCCGATCCTCGACAACCTCAACCAGGCGGTCGCCTCGGCCAAGCACAGCATGGCGAACGTCGACGAGGCGGTGAACGACGCCAAGCCGGGGCTGAAGGCCTTGTCGACGCAGACCGTGCCCGCGATCAACCAGTTGGTGCGCGACCTGGGGCAGACCGCCGCCTCGCTCTCCGCGCTGTCGGGCAAGCTCGATCAGGGCGGCGCGGGCAGCCTGATCGGCGCGCCGCGCCTGCCCGATTACCAGCCGAGGAAATGATGACCCGATCGCGCCTCGCCCTCCTCGCCGCGCTGACGCTGCCGCTCGCAGGCTGCATCAGCTTCGGCGCCAAGCCGCCCGCCGCGCTGATGACCTTGTCGGCGGCGACCCCGCTGCCCGCGGGCCCGGCGCGCACCTCCGACGACGCCCGCGCGGTCGCGGTCGCGGTGCCGGGCGCGATCCCCGCGCTCGCCACGCAGCGCGTGATGGTGAGCGACGGGCCGGTCGCGGTCGCGTATCTCAAGGGCGGATTGTGGAGCGCGCCGCCCGCGCAGCTCTTCCGCGCGCTGCTCGCCGAGACGATCACGGTCAGGACCGGGCGCGTCGTGCCCGATCCGCGCCTGCTCG
>CAXUGZ010000048.1:0-8527 GCA_964250685.1 uncultured Sphingomonadaceae bacterium | reverse complement strand
CGGCGGGAAAGAGCTCGCGCATCCAGGCGATCCGCAGCGGGCCGGGCACGGGATCGTCGGGCAGCCAGCAGACGAGGATGGTGAGCCGATCGACCAGCGCCTGCGCGGTCTGGGCCAGCAAGACGTGCCCCGCATGCGGCGGCATGAACGTGCCGAGCAGGAAGCCGCGGGTCATGCGCGGGTCGCCGCGAGCGCACGACGCTCGGCGCGCAGCCATTCGGCCAGCCCCACGCCCGACAGCACCATGAACAGCGCGTACAGTGCGGCGGTGGGGTAGAGATGGCGGGCGGCGTAGAGCCCGATCGCCACTGCGTCGACCGCGATCCACAGCACCCAGTTCTCCAGGCAGCGCCGCGCGAGCAGGATCTGCGCGGCGATGCTCGCCACCGCTACCGCCGCGTCGACCAGCGGATACGCCGCATCGGTATAGCGCCCCATCATCGCGCCCCATGCGACGCTCAGCAGCGCGATCAGCGCGATCCAGGCGGCGCGCGCCGCCATCGTCAGCCGCTCGACCGCGATCGCATGGTCGTTGCCGCCGGCGCGCCGCCACGCCCACCAGCCGTAGAGCTGGATGGCGAAGAAGAAGCCCTGCAGCAGCGCGTCGCTGTAGAGATGCGCCACGAAGAACACGCGCGCGTAGAGCGCGACCATCACCAGCCCGAACGGATAGTTCCAGATGCTGCGCCGGACGAGGAGGAGGATGTTGACGACGCCGAGCAGCGCCGCGGTCGCTTCGAGAGGATCCACGCGGGCGCGGATAGCAAGCGACCATGGCCCGCGCCAGCCATCGTTGTGCGCGGGTCGGGACGCGCGCGGACCTGCGGATAGCGCTTGCGGCCCCCCGCCCGCTTGGCTAAACGCGCGTTCGCTTGGCACGCCGATCCGCCCCTTTGGGGAGCGTCAGGATCCGGCCTCCGTCGGGGAGTAGCTCAGCCTGGTAGAGCACCGTCTTCGGGAGGCGGGGGCCGGAGGTTCGAATCCTCTCTCCCCGACCATGGTGCGCTTGACGTACATCATACACGGCACGCGCATCCGGCGACACCGCGCTGCGGCTCGGGCATTTCTTCAGCACGTCACGAAGGGCTTGCACGCCACCCGGTGCCGATCATGCTGCTCAGGTCGCGCCATCGCGGCCGATTGCCGATTTCAGGCCTCCGGCGCATAGTGCGGCGATGCGACGGGAGACGGCCCTCACAAGACTGCGGCAATTCGAGCCGAGCCTGCGCGCACGCGGCGTGCGTAAGCTGTACCTGTTCGGCTCGACGGCACGGGACGAGGCTGGCGATCTCTCCGACCTCGACCTGCTGTTCGAGCACGATCCGACATCGCGCTTCTCGCTGTTCACGCAGGCGTCCCTGATCGAGGAATTGTCGGCGGCCTTCGGGGCCAAGGTCGACCTGATTGCCATGGACGGGCTGCGCGCGCCGTTTCGCGAGCGCGTAGCGCCTGAGATGGTACAAGTCTTCTGATGCGCGTGCTGGACGACCTCGACACGATCCTCCGGCTGATCCACCGCATCGAGCAGACCATCGCGCGCGAGACGCCTGAGACGTTCCGTGCCTCCAGTGATGCGCTCGACGCCGTGACCTACCGGCTCGGGATGATCGGCGAACATTGCAAGCGGCTCCCCGACGACCTCAAGCAACGCAATCCAGACGTGCCGTGGCCAGCGATGGTCGGCATGCGCAACGTGGTCGTTCACGGCTACGACAATGTCGGCCCGTCGATCGTCTGGAAGACGGCGACGGAGAACCTCTCGACCATCCGGTCGATGGCAATTGCAGAGCGGTTGCGCCTCGAACAATAGCGGACGAACGTCGCGCACGAGCTCGGCGACGGACGCGAGCTATATAGGGGGAGCTAAGCCGCCAGAACGCCAGCCGCTACCGCGCGAGCTCCCACCACGCCAGCGAGCCGAGAAGCCCGACAAAGCCGATCATCGCCGCGATCGCGTCCGCCGGGAGCGACCAGAAGCGATGCTGCGCGTACAGGTCCGGGAGCGTGGTAGCATTCTCCTGGGCCACCGACGGCGCGGGCTGGCGGCCCAGGGGCACGGGCCGGCTGCTCGAGAAGGCGCGCGCCTCGACCTCGGGCGGCAGGGTTTTCTCGAACGAGCAGCCGTACATCGGCCGGTCCTTCCACACGACGAAGGCGCGGGTGGCACCCATGCCCGCCAGGCCGATGCTCACCTCGCAGCCGATGGGCAGATCGACATCGGCGACGATCCGCACGCCGGTCGCCGAGACGTCGAGCACGATCACGTCGATCGGCACCACGCCGTCGGCGCGCAGCGTGCTCGCCGATCGCGTGTCACGCCGCTTCGCCCTGCGCGTCTCGTTCAAGTTCTCAGCTTCCGCCACACCAGCCAGCCCCACAGCGATGGACCCTCTTGCGCCGGCAGGCCTTGCAGCGGGGTTAAAGGCGATGCCCGGCGTGACGGGTGCCGCGTCCAAAATCCGGATGCGCTTTACCCGTGGTTGACCTAGGGAGGGGCGATGGCTCCGCTTCCGGGCATGCTCCTGTTCCTCGCCACCGTCGCCGTGATGGAGGGTGTCGCCTATGCGGCGCACCGCTGGGTGATGCACGGGCCGGGCTGGTTCCTCCATGCCAGCCACCACCGCGCGCGCACGGGCAATTGGGAGCTGAACGACCTCTATGCGGTGATCTTCGCCATGCCCTCGATCGTGCTGCTGTTCGGCGGGGTGCGGCTCGGCTGGTGGCCGGGGTGCGCGTGGATCGGCGCGGGGATCGCGGGCTATGGCGCGATCTATTTCGGCTTCCACGACTGGATCGTACACCAGCGCCTGCCGGGACGGCTGGTGCCGCGATCGACCTATCTGAAGCGCATCGTCCAGGCGCACCGGCTGCACCATGTGGTCGAGACCAAGCACGGCACGGTCAGCTTCGGCTTCCTCGTGGCGCCGCGCCCCGAGGCGCTGAAGGCCGCGCTGGCCGCGCGCGGCCGCGAGGGGGTGCGCACCGCGCGATAGGGTGCGGCTTCAGCCGATCAGCAGGCGCGCGGCGAGCGCGGCCAGCAGCGCCGGCGGCATGGCGACCGCGCCGACCTTGAGGAAGCGCGCAAACCCCACCTCCTCGCCCTCGCGCCGGATCGCGGCGAGCCACAGGATGGTCGCGAGCGACCCCGTGACCGACAAATTGGGGCCGAGATCGACCCCGATCAGCAGCGCGTCGACCACCAGTCGCGGCGCGTGCGCCTGCGCGATCGCGCCGCTGGCGATCAGCCCGGCGGGCAAATTGTTGACGAGGTTGGATGCGAACGCCAGGAACACGCCCGATAGCGCGGCGGCGAGCGGCTCGCTGTCGCGCGCGGCACGGCCGAGCACGGCGGCGATGGCGGCCACGACGCCGGTGCGATCGAGCGCCTCGACCAGCACGAACAGCCCCGCCACCAGCGGCAGCACGCCCCAGGAGACCGCCTTGACCAGCGCGGCCGGGGAATGCCGCGCGACGCCGCCGACGACAAGCGCGGTGGCGATGCCCGCGAGACAGGTGGGCAGGCCGAGCGGCCGATCGAGCGCCGACATGACGAGCAGCAGCAGCGCGGTCGCGACGATCCCGATCAGCGCCGCCACGCCGCCGCGCGCGAGCGGCGCGCGCTCGACCGCCCCGCGGCACGCCCCCGCCAGCCGCCGCCGCTCGACCAGCCGCAGCATGACAAACGTCACCGCGATGGCGGCGATCGAGGGCAAGGCGAACGACCGCAGCCACGCGCCGAGCGCGGGCATATGCCCGCCATAGAGGACGAGGTTGGCGGGATTGGAGATCGGCAGCACGAAGCTCGCCGCGTTGGCGACGAGCGCGCAGGCGAACAGCGGCGGCAAGGGATCGGCACCCGCCTTGCGCGCGGCGGCGTAGACCGCGGGGGTCAGCACGACCGCGGTGGCGTCGTTCGACAGGAAGATGGTGACGATTACGCCCGCGGCATAGACCAGCGCGAACAGCCGCGCCGGCGATCCGCGCGCCCGATTGACCGCGGTCGCTGCGAGCCAGTCGAACAGTCCCTCGGCCCGCGCCGCCTCAGAAAGAAGCATCATGCCGGTCAGGAACAGATAGACGTCGCCGCCCTTGGCGACTGCGCCGAGCGCAGCTCCGACCGGCATCAAGCCGAGCAGCACGAGCAGCCCCGCGCCGCCGACCGCCCACACCGCCTCGGGCAGGCGGAACGGGCGGACGATGACCCCGGCGGTCGCGACGAGGCAGATGCCCCAGGCGGGCAGCGCCGGATTCATGCCGCGGAGGGCTCGGCATCGCCGCGCATGTCCGCGCCGGCTGGGCGCAGCTGGGCGGCGAAGCCGACCCACAAAGCCACCGACACCAAGGCGAACCCGCCGAGGATGAAGAAAGCGAGACGGTAGCCGAGCAGCTGCGCGATCCACCCGCCGAGCGCGGGGCTGAGCGAGGCGCCGAGCCCTTGCACCGTCATCACCGCGCCCTGCCCGACATTGACCCGCCCCGTGCCGTTCAGCAGGCACGCGACCAGACCGGGCACCGCGACGCTTTGCAACCCCGCGCCGATGCCGTCGAGCGCCTGCACCGGCCACACCCCCCATTGCTCGATCACCGCGCCGGCGATCAGTCCGCGCACCGGCAGCGCCGCGAACGAGATCAGCAGGACCAGCCAATAGCCCCGGCCCGCCGCCATGCGCATCGCGATGAGCGCGGTGACGATCATCACCCCCTGCGCGACGACGACGGTGGCGGCGGTGAAGAGCGCCGGATCGCCCTTGCCCGCGCCCACCACGGCGAGGCCGTAGAGCGGCAGCATCGCGCCATTGCCGAGATGGAAGCACGCAAGGCAGGCGGCGAGGATCAGCATCGGCTTGTTGCGCAGCAGCACGCGGAAGCCTTCGGCCTGCCCGCCGCCATCCTCGCTCTCCCCCTGCTCCAGGCCCCGCGCCGCCTGGTGATCGATCGCACGTTCCGGGATCGTCAGCACCGACGCGATCGCGAGCACACCGAACGCGGCGGCCAGGTAGAAGATCGCCGGCATCCCGAACCGCCATCCGAGCCAGCCCGACAGCCCGGCGCCGACCATGTTGCCGGCATGGTTCCACGCCTGGTTGCGCCCGTTCTGCGCGTTGAAGCCCTTCTGCCGGACGATCCCCAGGGTCATGCCGGTGACCGCCGGCCCGATCGCGGCGCCGGCGATCGCGGTGGCGACCTGGCTGGCGGTGACGACCAGCCCCGATTGCGAGAGCAGGATCAGGAACGAAGCCGCGACCGTGCAGATGCCCGTGACGACCACCACCAGCCGCTTGCGCGTGGTATGATCGATGAACGCGCCGGCCGGCGCGGTGAAGACCATCCCCGCCACCCCGCCGACGGTCATGACCGTGCCGATCGGCCCGGTCGCCCAGCCGCGCTGCTGCAGGAACACGCCCAGGAACGGGCCGATGCCCGCCTGCATGTCCGCCATGCAGAAGTTGAGCGCAGCCAAGGCGCGCCGCGCGCGGGTCGCGACCGCGCCGCGTTCGTCAATTCCCATCGCCGGCCCCTGTTTTGCAATCCGCGTAACGGATCACCCGCTCATTCGGGCACGACCTCGGGGCGAGCATGACGCTCGCCCCGTGTCTCGTTACCTTGCGGGCCGAGCGGCGGCGGGCACGGCAGTCGCGGGAGCCGCACCGGCGGCGGGCGGCGGCGGCGGGGCAGCGTCGCCATCCCGGTCGGCGCCCGGCGGAGGCGGGGGACCCCAGGGGCCGTCATCCGGTCCATGGCGGGGGCCATGACCGCCATGCGGCGGGCCGCCGAGCGGGCCGAGCGCCGTCACCTTGTTATCCGGGCCGACCAGGAAGCCGGCATGGACGAAGCCGCGTTCGAAGCGGCCCTGCACGGTCACCGGCTCGCCGGCAGTGACCAGGCGGCCATCCTCGCCCTCGCGCCCGGTCTCGACCAGCGCGCGGCCGCTCGCGTCCGCCATGATGAACTTGTTGCCGTAGATCTCGGCGACGCGCCCCCTGATCGTGACGATCCCGCCCGACGCGAGCGAGCGGATCGCGACGGGGGCGGCGGGGGCCATCGTGACCGAGGGGCGCGTCGCGTGCATGGCGACGGCGCCGGCTCCGCCACCCAAGGCGAGCAGCGCCACCGCCGCGAGCGCCGGGTGGTTGCGCAGCGGGTGAAGCGGCGAGCGGCGGGGACGATCGATCGGGTCTTGATTGTCGGGCATGGTCGGTTCCTCTTGGTGTTGGACGATGCCTTATTAGACGATGCTTCCCCACCCCTCGCTGAACCGCGCCGTTCAGTTTCGGTTTGGGTGGCGGAGCTATCCCTTCGACGCTGAAAGGACCGAGGTTGCGGATATTGCTCGTCGAGGACGATGCCACGCTGGCCGAGGGGATCGCGCGCGCGCTGCGCGCCGAGCATTTCGCGGTCGACGTGGCGGACAATGGCGAGGACGGCGCGCATCTCGGCGCGACCGAACGCTATGACGCGGCGGTGCTCGACATCGGCCTGCCGCGCCGCGACGGCATCTCGGTCCTGCGCGAGTGGCGCGCCGGCGGCCGCGATCTGCCGGTGCTGATCCTCACCGCGCGCGACGGCTGGTCGGAGAAGGTGGAGGGCTTCAAGGCCGGCGCCGACGACTATCTCACCAAGCCGTTCCGCATGGAGGAGGTCGTCATGCGGCTGCGCGCGCTCGTCCGCCGCGCCGCGGGCCACGCCGCGGCGCGGATCGCGTGCGGGCCGCTCGCCTTCGACGCGCAGCTCGGCACGTTCGAGCTGCACGGCCTGCCGCTCAAGCTGACCGCGTTCGAATGGCGCGTGCTGTCGGCGCTGATGCTCCGCCACGAGGTCGTGATCGAGCGCGCCGACCTGATCGAGCGCGTCTACGAGGGCGACGCCGACGTCGATTCGAACTCGGTCGAGGTCATCATCGGGCGGCTGCGGCGCAAGATCGGCCCCGACATGATCGAGACCGTGCGCGGGCGCGGCTACCGGCTCACCGCGGGGACGCCATGAGGCTGTGGCCCCGCTCGCTGTCCGGCCGGCTGCTCGGCATCGCGACGCTCACCACGATCGCGGCGCTGGCGTTTGCCGCGTTCACCATCGGCCATGTGCTCGAACGCTTCGTGATCCACGGGCTCGACCAGCAGCTCGACGCCGAGATCGGCATGCTGGCCAATGCGGTGCGCGCCGACGGCACGCTCGATCGGGCGCGCATCGTCGACCTGCCGGCCTTCGCCGAGCGCGGATCGGGCTGGGGGTGGCGCGCCGAAGGCTCCCGCGGCGGGTGGACCGGCGGGGCCGTGATCGACCTTCCGCGCCCGCCGGACGACCTGTCGCGGCCCGACCGGCGACGCCCGCGCCCGGGCGACGGCAGAGGGCCGTTCGGCGAGCGCGTCCACTATCGCCAGCTCGTCATTGCCACCGCCGCCGGTCCGGTGACGCTGACGGCGAGCGGCCCGCGCCGGATCGCGCTGGCGCCGCTGCGCGAGGCGATGGTGCCGCTGCTGCTTTCGCTCGGCCTGCTCGGCGCGGGGCTGGGGCTCGCGACCTTCCTCCAGCTCCGCTTCGGCCTGCGCCCGCTCCGCGCGCTGCGCGCCGCGCTCGCCGAGGTCCGGGCGGGGCGCCTCCACCACATCCCGCTCGACCAGCCCGACGAGCTGGCGCCGCTGGCGACCGAGCTCAACGCGCTGATCGACCAGAACGAGGCCGGTCTCGCGCATGCGCGCCGGCATGTCTCCAACCTCGCGCATGGGCTCAAGACGCCGCTCGCCGCGCTCGGCATCAGGCTGGCGGAGAGCGGCCGCGACCCCGATGGCAGCCTCGGCGAGATGGTGGCGCAGATCGATCGGCGCGTGCGCCACCATCTCGGCCGCGCACGGGCCGCGGCACCGGGCGGGGCGCAACGGTCGCGCACCCTGCTCGCCCCCGCGGTGGCCGATCTGATCGACGCGCTGCGGCGTATCCACGCCGAGCGCGCGATCGGCGCCTCGGCCGCGATCGTGCCCGATCTGGCGGTGGCGGTGGATCCCCAGGACCTCGACGAGATGATCGGCAACCTGCTCGACAATGCCTGGCGGCACGCGCGCGCGTCGGTGCGCATCGGCGCCGCTGCCCGAGGCGCCGAGATCGAGATCGCGATCGAGGACGACGGGCCGGGGCTCGGCGAGACGGCGATGCCCGAAGCGCTCATCCCGGGCCGGCGGCTGGACGAGCGCGGCGACGGCCATGGGTTTGGCCTCTCGATCACGCGCGAGCTGGCGGAGCTGAACGGCGGCGCGCTGACGTTGCGCGGATCGTCGTCGAGCACGGGGCTGGTGGCGACGCTCAGCCTTCCCGCGGCGCATGACGCGGGCGCGTGACGGCGCGTCGTCGCGGCACTCTTCTCAAGCGGGTTTCGCTCGGGCGCCTGACGCCCTAAGTCTTGCCGCATGATCCTCGTCATCGACAATTACGACAGCTTCACCTGGAACCTCGTCCACTATCTCCAGGAGCTGGGCGAACGGGTGGAGGTGGTGCGCAACGACGCGATCTCCGCCGGGCAGGCGTTGTCATCGGG
>CAXUGZ010000047.1:0-8563 GCA_964250685.1 uncultured Sphingomonadaceae bacterium | reverse complement strand
GAAGCGCGCGCCTTCCTGCGCCAGCGCCTTGGTGAAGCCGTGAATGCCCGCCTTGGCGGCGGCATAATTGACCTGCCCGTACTGGCCCGCCTGGCCGTTGATCGATCCGATGTTGACGACGCGGCCCCATTTGCGGTCGCGCATCCCGCCGAAGGTCGCCTTGACCATGTTGAAGCAGCCGCCGAGATTGGTGTCGATCACCTGCTTCCAATCGTCGTAGCTCATCTTCATCAGCGTGCCGTCGCGCGTGATGCCGGCATTGTTGACCACCGCGTCGACGGGGCCGAAGCGCGTCTCGACCTGTTTGATGCCGTCGTCGCACGCCGCCGGATCGGAGACGTCCCATTTCAGCGCCACGATGCCGCTGCGTTCGCTGAACGCGCGCGCGCGCTCCTCATTGCCCGCATAATTGGCGACGACGGTGAAGCCGTCCTGCTGAAGCGCGACGCTGATCGCCTCGCCAATGCCGCGGGTCCCTCCCGTAACGACCGCCACGCGCGCCATGATCCTCTCCTCTGGTTTGTCCGCAGCCTAGGAAGGGACGAGCCAGCCGGCAAGCTCCCGCCGCAGGAGAGTTTCGATCATGTCGATCCCGGCGGCCTCGGCGTTGAGGCAGGGCAGGTAGGCGAAGTCGGTGCCGCCCGCCTCCAGGAAGGTCTCGCGCCCGCGGATCGCCATCTCCTCCAGCGTCTCGAGGCAATCGGCCGAGAAGCCGGGCGCGACCACCGCAACGCGCGTGACCCCCTGCCCGGGCAGGGCCGCGAGCGCCCCGTCGGTGGCGGGCTCGAGCCACTTGGCGCGGCCGAAGCGCGATTGGAAGGTCACCGTCAGCTCGCGCCCCAGCGCCTCCTGCAGCAGCCGCGCGGTCTTCTGACAGTGGCAGTGATAGGGATCGCCCAGCGCGAGCGTGCGCTGCGGCATGCCATGGAAACTCGCGACGATCGCCTGCGGCGCGAACGGCAAGGCGGCGAGCGACGTCCCGACGCTGGCCGCCAGCGCGGCGATATAGGCGGCATCGTCGTAATAAGGCGGCAGGGTGCGCAGCGCCGGCTGCCAGCGCATCTGCGCCAGCGCGGCAAAGGCGGCGTCGTTGGCGGTGGCGGTCGTCGCCGCGCAATATTGCGGATAGAGCGGGGCGACCAGGATGCGCTCGCACCCTGCCGCCTTCATCGCCGCCAGCCGCTCGCCCATCACAGGCTCGCCGTAGCGCATCGCGTAGTCGATCAGCACCGTGTCGCCGAAGCGCTCCGCCAACGCCGCCGCCTGCGCGCGCGTGATCGCGGCGAGCGGCGAGCCGTCCTCGCGCCACACCTGCGTATAGGCGTGCGCCGATCTTTTGGGCCGCGTCGTCAGCACGATGCCGCGCAGGATCGGCTGCCACATGATCGAAGGCAGCTCGATCACGCGCCGGTCCGACAGGAATTCGGCGAGGTAGCGGCGCACCGCCTTCACATCGGGCGCGCTCGGCGTGCCGAGGTTGACCAGCAGCACGCCGATGCGCGACGCGGGGATCGCGGGATGGCCGGGAGGGATCATGCGAGTGCCAGCGGCAGGCTGCGCAGGCGCGCGCCCGTGCCCGAGAAGATCGCGTTGGCGATCGCCGGCGCGACCACCGGCACCGCCAGCTCGGCGACCCCGCCCGGGGCCTCGGCCGAGCGGATCAAGGCGACGTCGATCTCGGGCGTGTCGGCGAGGCGCGGCAGGCCGAGCGCGTCGAATCCGGCCTGTTCGGCGAGCCCGCGCGCATAGGTCACCCGGTCGCCGAGCGCGGCCGCCATTCCCCAGATCAGCCCGCCCTCGATCTGCTGGCGCACGATGTCGGGATTGATGACCCGTCCGCAATCGACCACCGCCACCATCTTGCCGACCGTGATCGCGCCGCCGTCGTTTTCCGCCTCTACGTACAGCGCGATGTGGCTGCCGAACGCCGAATGCACGGCAAGCCCCTGCCCCGCGCGCGGCTCGCCGCTCCAGCCGCCCGATGCCGCCGCCTGCGACAGGCAGCGCGCGAGGCGCGGGTTCGCGCCGAGCAGCCCGATGCGGAAGGAGAGCGCATCCATCGCCGCGGCCGCGGCCAGCTCGTCGACGAAGCTCTCGGTGAAGAAGCCGGTATAGCTGTGCGCGACCGATCGCCACATGCCCGTCTCGATGCCGATCTCGGCGGGCGCGTGCGCGATCTCGATCGCGGGAATGGCATAAGGCGGCAGCGCGCCCTCGACCGCCGCCGCCTCGGCACCCGATCCGCGCGGCAGCGACGGGAGCAGCCGGCGCTCGAGCCCGCGCATCGTCGCGGGCGCCGCCACCGTCGCCGCCCATGCCGCGATCCGCCCCTGCGCGCCGAGCCGCGCGCGCAGCCGCGCCTTGGCGGGGGGGCGGTGACGCGCGCGCAGCATCTCCTCGCGGCGGCTCCACATCAGCTGCACCGGCCGCCCCGCGTGGATCGCGAGGACCGCCGCCTCCGCCGCCGCATCGTTCTCGATCTTGCGTCCGAAGCCGCCGCCGACCTGCATCGGATAAACGGTGATGCGCGCCTCGCCGAACCCGGTCGCGCGCGCGACCGCGGCGCGCGTCAGCCCGGGCGCCTGCGTGGGCGCCCATATTTCCAGCCGATCGCCGTCGCGCCGCGCGGTTGCCACCAGCGGCTCGATCGCGGCGTGCGCGGCGAAGGGCACCTCGTACACCGCCTCGATCGCGCCGGGACCCGTGAGCGCCGCCGCCGCGTCGCCCGCGGCGTGGATGCGCGTCGGCTCGGCCGCCAGCGCCGCGTCCAGCGCGCGCGCGACCCCCGCGCTGTCGGGCAGGTCGCCGTGCGTCGCGAACGTGGGGCGGATCGCGTCGAGCGCGCGATCGGCCGCCCACCAATCCTCCGCCAGCGCCGCGATCCAGCGCTCGCCGCGCACCACCTTCATCATGCCGTGCACGCTCGTCGCCGCCGCCATGTCCTGGCTGGCGAGCCGCGTGTCCCCCAGCGGGCCGTGGCGGATCGAGGCGAACGCCATCCGCGGCAGCCGCACGTCGCCCGCGAAGCGCACGCTGCCGTCGACCTTGGCGGGCAGATCGAGCCGGGGCATCGATCGCCCCGAAATCCCGCCAGCGCCGATCGCGCGCAACGGCGGCTGCCTGGGGGGTGCGAAACCCGCCGCCTCGGCCGCGAGCTCGCCGAAGCGGATCCGGTCCTGTCCGCGCACGACGAACCCGCTCTCGGTGTCGCACGCGCGCCAATCGGCGCCGATGCGCTTGCCCGCCGCCATGCACAGCAACGCGCGCGCGGTCGCCCCCGCCTCGCGCAACGGCTGCTCGAACGCGCGGATCGAGGTCGACCCCGCGGTGATCGTCAGCGCGCCGCGCGTCGCCCATTCGCGCGCCGCCCAGCCGCCGATGCCGCGCAGGAACGCGGGCACCGCCCCCTCCCCCGCCTCGCCCGCGATCAGCCGGTTGGCGTAGAGCGGGTTGAGCGGCGCGGGCTCGACCGCGATCTGCCGCCAGTCCGCGCCGAGTTCGTCGGCGAGCGCCTGGGGGAGCGCGGTCCACACCCCCTGCCCCATCTCCGCCTGCGGCACGATCACGGTGACGCGCCCGGCGGTATCGATCTTGAGGAACGCCCCCAGCACGGTCTCGCCAGGCGCGGCGGCGAGGTTGGGGCGATAGGTGCGCGGCCACAGCTCCCACGCCAGCACCAGCCCGATGCCGGCGCCGCCGCCGATCAGCAGGGTGCGCCGGTTGATGCGTGCCTGGTGCGCGGGGGCGGCCATCAGGCGCTGATAGGTGCCGCTCCCGCCCGCGTCACGCGCTTGTTTGACGCGGTGCTACGCCCGCGCCAGCGCGCGTTCGCGCATCGCGACGGCGCGGTCGAGCAAGTCCAGCCACGATTGCGCCGCGACGTCGAGCTGGTGGCGGCGCGCCAGCTCGAGGAGCGGCGCGAGCGCCGGCTGCGCCTGCCGCCCGAGCACCAGATCGAGCGCGCGGGCGAGGTCCTCGGCGTGCGCGGAGGTGACCGCGCCGAACGAATCGTGCGTCAGGATCTCGGGCAGCGCGAGCGAGCACGGGGTCGACACCACCGGCACGCCCGCGGCCAACGCCTCGATCAGCGCCGCCGGATAGCCTTCGTAGATCGAGCTGCACAGCAGCGCGTCGGCCTCCGCCAGATAGGGCGCCGTATCACGCACATAACCCGCGAACGTGACGCGGTCGGCAATGCCCAGCGCCAGGGCGCGGGCGCGCAGCATCGCCTCCTGCTCGCCCTCGCCGAGGAACACGAGCCGCTGGGGCAGCCGCGCGCGCGCGAACGCGTCGAGCGCGAGCGCGAAGTTCTTCTGGCGCACCAGCCGGCCGACGCAGAGCACGACGCCCGTCGGGCGGCGCGGGCGGGCGGGCGGGCGCGGCATCGCATCGAGGCTGGGTTCCTCGACGCACGCGATATCGCGGCGCCCGCTCAGCAATGTCGCCTCGGCGGCGAACACCGGCGACATCGCCACCAGCGCGTCCATCTCGCGGGTGAAGCGGCGAAAGCCGGCGGTGAACGCCAGCTGGCGCATCCGCGAGCGATCGGCGCGCGACAGCGGATTGCTGAGCTTGCACGCCACCGCCGGCCGGTCGCGGCCGAGCTCGCGCATCATCGTCGCCAGGATCGGGATGTGGTAATTGCCGGGCCCCACCACCACGTCGGGTCCCGCGCCGCGCACCATCCCCGCCAGCGCGCGGCCGAGGTGCAGGCGCGAGGCCGGCCCGCGCGAGATGCGCGGCGCGAGCGGCGCGACGATCACGCGCGGCGAGATATGCGCCGCCAGCGGGCCTTCGGCATTGCCGCAGAACAAGGTCACGCGCCGCCCGGCGGCGGCCCATGCCCCCGCCAGGCGCACCGCGACGCGTTCGGTCCCTCCGCTGGAGAAATCGTGCAGCACCAGCGCGATATGCTGCGCGACCGGGCCCGAGCGATCGTCGAACAGCGCCTGACTCGACCAGTACATCGTCGCCAATCCCGTGCGGGCCGAGCGCCGCCGGACGGTCGATCCTCCAATCGCGTTGCGGCGCCATTGCAGCGCGGCAACAAACGCGCCAAAACGCGCCGGCCGGGGCTCAGGGCGCGGTGGGCGGCTCCTGCCGATCCATCAGCTTGCGCGTGAAATAGGTGATCTCGAGCGCGTTGGCGCGTGCCGCCTGGCGCAGATTGGCGCCGGCGGCGTGCCCACCCTCGGTATTCTCCCAATAGAGATAGGGCAGGCCATACTCCTTCATCCGCGCGGCGAACTTGCGCGCCTGCACGGGGCCGACGCGATCGTCCTTGGTGGTCGTCCAGATGAACGGTTCGGGATAGGCCGCGCCTTTGCGCAGCGCCTGGTAGGGCGAGGTCTTCTCCCAGAAGGCGCGCTCGGCGGGCACGCTCATGCTGCCATATTCGCCCACCCACGACGAGCCGGCGGAAAGCTGCTCGTAGCGCAGCATGTCGAGCAGCGGGATCTCGATCGCGACCGCGTGCCACAGATCGGGCCGCTGCGTCAGCTCGACCCCCATCAGCAGCCCGCCGTTCGATCCGCCATAGATGCCGAGCCGGCGCGGGCTGGTAATCCCGCGCCGGACCAGGTCCTCGCCCACCGCGGCGAAATCGTCGTAGACCGCCTGCCGCCGGGTCTTGAGCCCCGCCTCGTGCCACGCGGGGCCGAACTCGCCCCCGCCCCGAATGTTGGCCAGCACATAGGCGCCCCCGCGCTCGAGCCACAATTTGCCGCGCGTCGCCTGATAGGCGGGCGTGATCGAGACCTGGAAGCCGCCATAGGCGGTCATCAGCGTCGGCGTGCTGCCGTCGCGCGCGATGTCGCCGCGATGGACGACGAAATAGGGCACCCTGGTGCCATCCTTCGACACCGCCTCGAACTGTTCGGTGACGAGGCCGGTGGCGTCGAAACGCGGCGGCGTCGTCTTGACCGCGCGCGCCTGCGCGGTGGCGGCATCGGCCAGCCACAGGCTGGAGGGCGTGGTGAAGCTCTGCGCGCTGAGGAAGGCGCGATCGGTGCCGCGATCGGTGCTGATCAGCCCCACCGACGCGTTATCGGGCAGCGCGATGCGCGCGGCGCTCCAGCCGTCGCCCAGCGGGGTGAAGCTCCACCCCTGCCCGCGCACATTGTCGTAGATCGCGGCGAGCACGTGGCCGCGCGTCACCGCCACCTCATCGACCGACTGGCGCGGACCCGGCGCGAACAGCAGCGCGCGCTTGCCGCCGTGCGCGAGGTCGACCGACACGATCGATCCCGCGCGCACGGCCTCGCCCGCCGCAGGCGTCCAATCCTGGTTGAACCGCACGATCAGCCGCCCGGCGACGAGGCCCTGGAGCGTCACCTTGGCCGGCAAATCGAGCCTCACCGGTCCCGACGGGCCGAGCAGATATTCCTCGCTGTCGAAGAAGGAGACGTTGCGCTCGATCACCGTCGCGCGGTTGCCCGCGCCGTCGACGAAGCCGAGCAGCGTCACCCCGACATCGCTCGGCCGGCCGCGGAACAGCTCGGCGGCCTGGTCGAGCGGCTGCCCGCGCCCGAGCCGCTTGACGACAAACGGATAGCCCGAGCTCGTCAACGTCCCCGGCCCCCAGTCGCGCGCGACGAGCAGGCTGTCGGGCGTCTCCCAGACGCTGCCCTGCTTCGCGGTCGGCAGCGTGAAGCCGCCGGGGACGAAGGCGCTGGCGGCGAGATCGAACTCGCGCAACGTCACCGCATCCTCGCCGCCGTCGGACAGCGCGACGAGGCATCTCCGCTCGCCGATCGGCTCGCAATCGGCCCCCTTCCACACCCAATTCCTGTAATCGGCGGCGGACAGCGCGTCGAGATCGAGCAGCGTGCGCCATTCGGGCGCGGGGGTGAGATACGATTCGAGCGTGGTGGTGCGCCAGATGCCGTCGACATGGGCGGCGTCCTGCCAGAAGTTGGTGATGCGGCCGCCGATCATGTCCGGCGCCGGAATGCGATCGGTCGCCTCGGCGATGCGCAACGCGTCGGCGAACAGCGCGGCATAGCGCGGATCGCCCTCGAGCAGGCCGAGCGAGCGCCGGTTCTCCTGCTCGACCCACGCCAGCGCGCGCGGGCTCGAGACCTGCTCCAGCCACAAATAAGGGTCGTCCGCCGCGGAGGCCTGCGCGTGCGCGCCGCTCATGCCGAACGCCAAACCGGCGGCGAGCAGATGCGCGGCGAGGTGACGAAGAGATCCACGCATGTCCGCTCCCGATGGGGGTGTGCGGCGGACAAGACCCGATGGCTCGGGCGCAGTCAACACGGGCTGTACCGGCCTGGGGGCACACGCTACCACGGCGCATGGACACCGCCGCCAGCTTCGCCGCCGACCCGCGCATCACCGGTTTGCAGGCGTGACGCTGCGGCAGGCGGTGGGCGAACTCGCGGTGGCGACCGAGCGGCGCGGGCTGGCCGAGGTGACCGGCCGCGTCGCCAGCTGGGTGGCGGCGCAGGCGATGGGCGATGGGCTGCTGACGATATTCTGCCGCCACACCTCCGCCTCGCTGCTCATCCAGGAGAATGCGGCGCCGGAGGTGCGCGCCGATCTGGAGGCGTTCTTCGCGCGCATCGCGCCCGAGGACCCGGCCGCGTATGAGCATGACGACGAAGGGCCCGACGACATGCCCGCGCATCTGCGCACCGCGCTCACGCAGGTGCAGCTCGCGATTCCGCTGGTCGCGGGGCACCTCGCGCTCGGGACGTGGCAGGGCATCTACCTGTTCGAGCACCGCCGCCGCCCGCACCGCCGCCAGCTCGCGCTGCACCTGATCGGCGAATAAGCGGTCGAGCCGATCGGCTGCCAAATCCCTCCCTGCGTTCCCGCGGGGAGGAATGAAGATGCGTCAGCCCTCGCGCGGCTCGCTCGACGTGGCGATCTCGCCCGGCTCGGCATTGGGATCGTAATCCTCGGTGAAGCCGGCCTCGTCGCGCTCGAACATCTGCGCCATCACGTCGACGCCCTGCGCCTGCAGCTCGGCCTCTTCGGGCGAGCGCGCGACGTTGACCTTGATCGTCACCGTCACCTCGGGGTGGAGCTGGATCTTGACCACGTTGAGCCCGATCGCCTTGATCGGCTTGTCGAGCACGATCTGGTTCTTGGCGAGCTTGGTCCCGTCCTCGCCGAGCAGCTCGGCCAGGTCGCGCGCCGAAACCGAGCCGTAGAGCTGGCCCGTATTCGACGCCTGGCGGATGAGCGTCAGCGTCTTGCCGTCGATGCCTTGCGACGCCTTTTCGGCCTCGCCCCGGCGCGAGGCGTTGTCGGCGACGATCTGCGCCTTGTTGGCTTCGAACACCTTGCGATTGGCGTCGTTGGCGCGCAGCGCCTTCTTGTTGGGCAGCAGGTAATTGCGGGCGAAGCCGTTCTTGACCGAAACGACATCGCCGATGGCGCCGAGCTTCTCGACGCGCTCGAGCAGGATCACGTCCATGTGCGCGGCCCTCCTTACTTAACGATGTAGGGCAGCAGCCCGATGTGACGCGCGCGCTTGATCGCCTGGGCGAGCTCGCGCTGCTTCTTGGCGGAGACCGACGTGATCCGCGACGGCACGATCTTGCCGCGCTCGGAC
>CAXUGZ010000046.1:0-8655 GCA_964250685.1 uncultured Sphingomonadaceae bacterium | reverse complement strand
CCAAGAGCTACGTGCTCGAGATGTTCCCCTATCCCTCGGGGCGCATCCATGTCGGGCATGTGCGCAACTACGCGATGGGCGACGTGCTCGCACGCTACCGGCGGATGCGCGGTATGGAGGTGCTCCACCCGATGGGGTGGGACGCGTTCGGCATGCCCGCCGAGAACGCGGCGATGGAGAAGGGGGTCCATCCCGGCGACTGGACCCGCGCCAACATCGCCGCGATGAAGCGGCAGCTCAAGCGCCTCGGCTTCGCGCTCGACTGGAGCCGCGAGCTCGCCACCTGCGAGCCCGATTATTACGGCCACGAGCAGGCGCTGTTCCTCGACCTGTACGAGGCGGGGCTGGTGTACCGCAAGGAAAGCGCGGTCAATTGGGACCCGGTCGACATGACCGTGCTCGCCAACGAGCAGGTGATCGACGGGCGCGGCTGGCGCTCGGGCGCGCTGGTCGAGCGGCGCAAGCTCAGCCAGTGGTTCCTCAAGATCACCGACTTCGCCGACGAGCTGCTCGACGGGCTGGATGCGCTCGATCAATGGCCCGACAAGGTCAGGCTGATGCAGGCCAACTGGATCGGGCGCAGCCAAGGGCTGCGGTTCCGGTTCGCGCTGGAGCGTCCCTCGACTTCGCTCGGGACGAACGGCCGGGAGGGTGCTTCCCAGCAAGAACCGTTCGTGTCGAGCGAAGTCGAGACACGCCTGCACGAGGTCGAGGTCTACACCACGCGCCCCGACACGATCTTCGGCGCGTCGTTCGTCGCGGTGTCGGTCGATCACCCGCTCGCGCAGGCGCTCAAGGACGCCGCGCCGGGGCTCGCCGCGTTCATCGAAACGTGCCGCCGGACGGGCACCGCCGCCGCCGAGATCGAGACCGCCGAGAAGATGGGGTTCGATACCGGCCTGTCGGCGATCCACCCGCTCGATCCCGCGTGGCGGCTGCCCGTGTTCGTGGCGAACTTCGTGCTGATGGACTATGGCACCGGCGCGGTGTTCGGCGTACCGGCGCACGACCAGCGCGACCTGGATTTCGCGCGCAAATACATGCTGCCCGTGACGCGCGTCGTCGCCCCCTCACCCGAGCAGGCCGACGCGCCGGTGCATGACGAGGCGGATACCGCGCCCGGCGTGATCGTCAATTCGCGCTTCCTCGACGGCATGGCGTCCGAAGCCGCCAAGGCCGCGGTGATCGCGCGCGCGGAAGGCGAGGGCTGGGGCCGGGGCACGACCGTCTACCGCCTGCGCGACTGGGGCGTGTCGCGCCAGCGTTACTGGGGCACGCCGATCCCGATCATCCATTGCGAGGCGTGCGGCGCCGTGCCCGTGCCCAAGGAGCAGCTCCCCGTCGTGCTGCCCGAGGACGTAAGCTTCGACACGCCGGGCAATCCGCTCGACCGCCACCCGACGTGGAAGCACGTCGCCTGCCCGCGCTGCGGCGCGCCGGCGCGGCGCGAGACCGACACGCTCGATACGTTCGTCGATTCCTCCTGGTATTTCATCCGCTTCGCCAGCCAGCCCGGCGACCGGCCGTTCGACCGCGCGGTTGCCGAGCAATGGCTGCCCGTCGGCCAGTATATCGGCGGGGTGGAGCATGCGATCCTGCACCTGCTCTACGCGCGCTTCTGGACCCGCGCGCTCAGGCACATCGGCGCGCTCGACGTCACCGAGCCGTTCGCGGGCCTGTTCACGCAGGGGATGGTGACGCACGAGACGTATCAGGATGCCGCCGGTGCCTGGCTCGCGCCCGACGAGGTCCGCGACGGGGTCGTGATCGCCACCGGCGCGCCGGTGACCGTCGGCCGCGGCGAGAAGATGTCGAAGTCGAAGAAGAACACGGTCGATCCCGCACCGATCCTCGACCGCTATGGCGCGGACGCGGTGCGCTGGTTCATGCTGTCCGATTCGCCGCCCGAGCGCGACCTGCCGTGGAGCGTCGCGGGGATCGAGGGGGCGGCGCGCTTCGTGCAGCGCCTGTGGCGCGCGACCGCGATCCTTCCCGGCGCTGCCGGAGGACCGGATGCGGCGCTCGATCGCAAGCTGCATCGCACGATCGCGGGCATCGCCGCCGATATCGAGGCCTTGTCGTTCAACAAGGCGGTGGCGAAGCTCTACGAGCTCGTCGGCGCGATCGAGAAGGCCGAGCCGTCCGCGTCGCGCGACGACGCGGCGCGCGCGCTGATCCGCCTCGCCGCGCCGATGGTGCCGCACATCGCCGAGGAGGCGTGGGCGCGGATCGGCGGGGAGGGGCTGGTCGCCGATGCGGCGTGGCCCGCGGTCGACCCCGCGCTGCTGGTCGAGGACGAGGTCACGATCGCGGTGCAGCTCAACGGCAAGCTCAGGGACACGCTGACCGCGCCCCGGGGCGCCGACCGTGCCGCGCTGGAGGCGATGGCGCTGGGATCGGAACGGATCGCGCGCCTGCTCGAGGGCGTTCCGCCCAGGAAGGTGATCGTGGTGCCCGACCGGCTGGTCAACATCGTCGCGTGAGGCCGAGCGCCGTCTGCGTCGCCGCGATGCTGGCGCTGCTGCTCGGCGGGTGCGGGCTGCATCCGCTCTACCAGGGCGGCGCGCAGGGGCCGGTCGCGGCGACTTTGCGCGGGATCGAGGTGGGGCCGATCACGGGTCAGGCGGGCTGGCTGATGCGCAACGCGCTGACCGACCGGCTCGCCGCCAGCGGCAGCGACGCGCCGCGCTACAAGCTGGAGGTCGAGCTCGACGACCAGATCACCGGCTTCGGCGTGCGCAGCGACAATAGCGTCACGCGCGAGCGGCGCGCGTTGCGCGCGCGCTATCGCCTGGTCGACGCGGCCGACGGCACGGTGGTGCTCGACGCGACCGCGGGATCGGACGCGGGGATCGACGTCGTCACCTCCGAATATGCGGTCATCGCGGCCGAGCAGACCGCGCTCGAGCGCCTTGCCGAGCAGATCGCCGATCAGATCGTGGCGCGGGTCGCGCTCTACGCCACGCGCCAGCCGCCCGCCCCTAAATCCAAATGAAGCCCCCCGCGGCGCGCGTCGTGCAGGCGCTGGATCGCGCCGATCCCGCGATCCGCCTGTATCTGCTTTACGGCCCCGACGAGGCGGGTTCGCGCGCGCTGGCGGCGCGGTTGGGCGCGGCGCTCGGCCCCGGGGCGGAGCGGACCGATCTCACCTCGCAGACGCTCAAGGCCGATCCGGCGCGGCTGGCGGACGAGGCCGCGTCGATCTCGCTGTTCGGGGGCACGCGCTGGGTGCGCATCGACCCCGCCACCGACGACGCCTGCGACGCGATCGCGGCGCTGCTCGCGGCGCCCGCGGCGGGCAATCCGGTGGCGGCGATCGCGGGCGCGCTGCGCAAGGACGCGCGGCTGCTCAAGCTTGTCCAGGCGAGCGATGCCGCGCTCGCGCATGCGAGCTACGTGCCCGAGGGCCGCGACGCCGACGCGCTGGTCGTGACGATCGGGCGCGAACTGGGGCTGCAGGTGCGTGCCGAGGCGGCGCGGCGCATCGCGGGCGCGGCGGGCGGCGACCGTGCCTTGATCGCGCGCGAGCTGGAGAAGATCGCGCTCTATCTCGACGCCGCACCCGAGCGGCCCTGCCCGGTCGAGCACGAGACGCTCGACGAACTCGGCACCGCCGCGGGCGAGGGCGATCTGGCGCGGCTCGCGCACGGCGTGTTCGGCGGGCAGCCGCATCGCGCCGAGGCCGAGCTCGCGCGGCTGGCGAGCGCGGGGGTGGAGGGCGTGACCGTGGTGCGCGCGCTGACCCGCCGCGCGCTTCAGCTCGCGCAATTGCGCAGCCAGATGGCGCAGGGCGACAGCATCGAGCGGGTGATGGAGACCGCCGGCCGCGCAATCTTCTGGAAGGAGCGCGACCAGATCGCCGACGAGCTGTCGCGCTGGCCGCCCGAGCGCATCGCCAGCGCGATCACGCGCCTTGCCGAGGCGGAGCGGCAGGTCAAGTCGCCCAACTATCCGGGCCACGCGCTGATCGAGCAGGACCTGCTCGCGATCAGCCGCTTCGCCGCGCGGCGGCGGTAGGCGCGGCTCCCGAATCCATCTGCCTCCCCACCCCGTTCGTGTCGAGCGAAGTCGAGACACGCTGCGGCGCGCCGACGAAGCAACCTTTGCCGCACCCGTCGGTTGTGGCGGCTCACCAAATTGGGGGACTGCCATCATGACCACGCAGCCGCTCGACCCGAGCATGTTCCGCGCGCCCGCCGTGGCGCTGTCCGGACCGGTCGATTACGATATGTATGCGAGCTTCCGCAGCCAGCTGAACGCCGCACCCGAAGAGGGGCTGGTGGTGGTCGAGCTGTCGACGCTCGGCGGCGATCCCGAGGTCGCGCGGATGATGGGCGAGGACGTGCGCTATCACAGCGATCTCGCGCCCGCGCGCCGCTTCGTCTTCCTCGGCAAGGCGGCGATCTACTCCGCCGGCACCACCTTCATGAGCTTCTTCGTGCGCGAGAACCGCTATCTCACGCGCGGCACGCGGCTGATGATCCACGAGCGCAAGCTCTCCAAGCAGCTCGTGATCGACGGACCGCTCACCACCTGCGTCGCGGCGGTGAAGGCGCAGCTCAACGAGATCGAGGCGTCGATCGCGATCCAGAACGAGGGCTTCGAGAACTTGGTTAAGGGATCGTCGGTGACAATGGACGAGGTGCTCGAGAAGGCGCCCGCCAATTGGTATATCGAGGCGCAGGAGGCCAAGGCGCTCGGATTGATCGAGGCCGTGATCTAAGGCGCTTGCCTCAATTCCCCGCATCGTCCTTGTACTTGAGCTCCAGGTAGCGTTGCTGCGTCGCGAACTTGTGGAGGTCGCCCGAGGCGAGATCGGCGCTCATGCGCGTGAGTTCGCCGTCGATCACGCCCAGCCCCTCGACCAGCTGCGCATCGGGGGTGACGCCGTTGCGCTCCTGCCGCCGCAACCCCTCGGGTACGCGGGCATAGCCGCCGAGCAATTCGGGCAGCTCGACCGCGAGCAGCTTGCGCACCTCGGCGGCGGCGGGCTCGCGCGGATCGAGCGACTGGAGTTGCGGCGCCAGCGCCTCCAGCTTGAGCCCGATGCCGTCGACCAGCCGCGCCGCGGGCGCGGGCAGCGCCGCGCGCTGGCGCTGCAGCCAAGCCTCGGTGCGCTGGGGCAACAAGGGAAGGTCGCTCGCCGCCAGCGTCTGCGGCGTCTCCTCGGGCGCGCGCGACAGCCCGGCGATCACCACCCACGATGCGATCATCGCCACCAAGGCGGCGAGGAAGCCGAACTGCCCGATCGGGCCGATCACCAGTCCCCATGCCACCGCCAGCACGATGATCGCGGCCGCCGCGGCCAACATGCGCGCGATCATCCGCCGGCCCGCCGCGCGGCGGCGCTGGCGCGCGCGCTGCGCGAGCTTGCGTCCTTCGGGCGAGACGCGCTGGAGCAGCGCCTCGGCGTCGGCGACCACGCGGTGCGAATCGGGCATCAGACGGGCTTGAACGGATCGTCGGGCGCGCCGCCGGCGCCGCCGGCGGCCAAGGTCAGCCGTGCCTGGTTGGCGCCCTCCGCGCGCGCGATGTAGCCGCGCGACTTCTCGACCTCGGACGACAGGCTGGTGACCGTCTGCTTCATCGAATCGAGCGCTTCCAGCTTGAAGCGGTCGACCGCGTCCATCGTGTCGTAGATGTTCTGGAAGGCGCGCTTGAGCGTCTCGATCGGGATGGTCGATGCGGCGGCCTGCTGGTGGATCTGCGCGGTCTGCGTGCGCAGCAGATTGCCGGTCGAATCGATGATGTTGGCGGTGGTGGTGTTGAGCGCGGTGATCTGATCGAGCACCAATTTCTGGTTGGTGAGCGCCTGCGCCACGGTGACGGCGGTGCGCAGCGCGGCGACGGTGGTGGTCGAGGCGCGATCGACCCCCTTCACCAGCTCGACATTGTTCTTCTTGACCAGATCGAGCGCGAGATAGCCCTGCACCGTCACCGCCATCTGCGTCAGCAGGTCCTGGCTGCGCTGGCGGACGTAGAACAACGCCGATTCGCGGATCGCCTTGGCCTTGGCCGGGTCGGTGCCCTCCAGCTCGAGCGCCTTGCTCTCCAGCCGCGCGTCCAGCGCCTTGGAGACATGGATCATCTGCTCCAGCCGCGCCATGGCGCCCCACAACGTCTTGCGCTCGTCGTCGATCGCGGCGTTGTCCTTGATCAGCTCGTCCTTGCCGTTGGCGAGGCTGGTGAGGATCGAGGAGATGTGCGTCTGCGCGGACTTGTAGCTGTCGAAATAGTTGCGCAGCTTGCCGCCGAACGGGATCAGGCCGAACAGCTTGCGCGGCGCCGACAGGTTCCCGCGCTTGCCCGGATCGAGGTCCTCGATCGTGCGGCGCAGCTCGGCGAGGTCCGCGCCGACGCCGCTGTCGCCGTCCATCGCTCGCACCGGGCGATCGAGGAAGCGGTTCGATTGGCCCGCCGCCTCGGCGATCTCGCGCCGGCCCATGTTGCTGATCTGGTCGACCTTCTTGCCGAATTCGGGGCTGTTCGCGTCGAGCGCGGCGAGCTCTTCGACGAAGCCCTCGGCCTTGGCGTCGAGCGCGCTCTGCTGCTCGTCCTTGAGCGGCACCAGCCCGGCGGCGCGCGCGGGCGCGATCGCCTGCACGGGGGCGGGGGGCGTGAGCACCAACTCGGTCTCGGTAGCCGTCGCGGTCGTCGCCAAATCTCGTCTCCACCCGTGCGCGCGCAAGATAGGGGCGAACGACTGTCTTATTCAAGCGATACGGCAGGGGAACTTGCCGCCCCGGTAAATTGATATATAGCAGCGGTAGCTATCATGCTCCGGAGCCGCGCGATGACCGACATGGCCAAGATCTTCTGGACCGGGCGCAGCCAGGCGGTGCGCCTGCCCAAGGAGTTCCGTTTCGAAGGCAAGGAGGTGCGCATCCGCCGCGACGGCGACAAGGTGATCCTAGAGCCGGTGGAGGAGGACGATTGGGCCTGGCTCCAGCGCCTGACCGCGCTGGACGCCGATGCCGCGGCGGCGGCGCTCGACCGGCCGGGTCCCGAGATGATGCCCGAGGGGCCACGCTTCGACTAATGGCCTATCTGCTCGACAGCAACGTCGTGATCGCGCTGATGGCACGACCGTCGTCGCCATTGGGCCATCGCGTGGCCAGCCAACCGGTCGGCGCCGTCCTGCTGTCGAGCATCGTCATGCACGAACTCCTGTACGGCGCTTATAACAGCGATCGGGTGGAGGCGAACCTCGCCAGCCTCGACCGGCTGCGTTTTCCGATGCTGGCCTTCGACGAACAGGACGCGCGCGCCGCCGGCGAGATCCGTGCGGCGCTTCGTCGCGCCGGCACGCCGATCGGCCCCTATGACGTGCTGATCGCCGGGCAGGCGCTCGCGCGCGGTCTGGTGATGGTGACGGGGAACATCCGCGAGTTCGCCCGCGTGGCGACGTTGCGGGTGGAGGATTGGACGCGGGACTGATCCCGCGATCCTTGCCGCAGCGCACAAACCGCGCTATGGGCGCGGTCAATCCAAAACCACAATCTCGAAAGACCACCATGCGCCTCCGCAACGTGGCCATCATCGCGCACGTCGATCATGGCAAGACGACGCTCGTCGACCAGCTCTTCCGCCAATCGGGCACGTTCCGCGAGAACCAGCGCGTCGAGGAACGCGCGATGGATTCGAACGACCTCGAGAAGGAGCGCGGGATCACGATCCTCGCCAAATGCACCTCGGTCGAGTGGCACGGCCCCGACGGCGACACGCGCATCAACATCGTCGACACCCCCGGCCACGCCGATTTCGGCGGCGAGGTCGAACGCATCCTGTCGATGGTCGACGGGGTGATCCTGCTGGTCGACGCCGCCGAGGGCGCGATGCCGCAGACCAAGTTCGTCACGGGCAAGGCGCTCGCGCTCGGCCTCAGGCCGATCGTGGTGGTCAACAAGATCGATCGCCAGGACGCGCGCGCGCAGGAGGTGCTCGACGAGGTGTTCGACCTGTTCGTCAGCCTCGACGCGACCGACGAGCAGCTCGACTTCCCGGTGCTCTTCGCGAGCGGGCGCAACGGCTATGCCGGCGACAATCCCGACGTGCGCGCGGGCAGCCTCGCGCCCTTGTTCGAAACGATCGTCGCGCACGTGCCGCCGCCGAGCGCCGACCCCGACGGGCCGTTCAAGTTCCTGGTAACCCTGCTCGACCGCGACAATTTCCTCGGCCGCATCCTCACGGGGCTGGTCTTCTCGGGCTCGGTCAAGCTCAACATGCCGATCCACGCGCTCGATCCCGACGGCAAGGTGGTCGAGACCGGCCGCGCGAGCAAGCTGCTCGCCTTCCGCGGGCTCGAGCGCGTCGCGGTGGAGGAAGCGCAGGCGGGCGACATCGTCTCGATCGCCGGCCTCACCGAGGCGACCGTCGCCAACACCATCGCCGACCCCTCGGTGACCGAGCCGCTCCATGCGCAGCCGATCGATCCGCCTACCCTGTCGATGCGCTTCGCGGTCAACGATTCGCCGATGGCGGGACGCGAGGGCACCAAGGTCACCAGCCGCATGATCCGCGACCGGCTGCTGCGCGAGGGCGAGAGCAACGTCGCGATCCGCGTCACCGAATCGGACGACAAGGACAGCTACGAGGTGGCGGGGCGCGGCGAGCTCCAGCTCGGCGTGCTGATCGAGACGATGCGCCGCGAGGGCT
>CAXUGZ010000045.1:0-8752 GCA_964250685.1 uncultured Sphingomonadaceae bacterium | reverse complement strand
GCTGGGTGCATCGCAAGCGCGATCATGGCGGCGTGCTGTTCGTCGACCTGCGCGATCATCACGGGCTCGTCCAGATCGTCGCGGACAGCGACAGCGATGCTTTGAAGCTGCTCGAGACGGTGCGTGCCGAGAGCGTCGTGACCATCGACGGCATCGTCGAGGCGCGTGCGACGGACGCTACAAATCCGAACCTCGCGACCGGCGAGATCGAGGTGCGCGCCACCGCCGTGACGGTCCAGTCGGCCGCCGCCGAGCTGCCGATGCCGGTTGCCGGCGAGCAGGAGTATCCGGAGGAGATCCGGCTGAAGTACCGCTATCTCGACCTCAGGCGCGAGCGGCTGCACCGGAACATCGTGCTGCGCTCGAACGTGATTGCGAGCATCCGCCGTCGCATGATCGAGCAGAACTTCACCGAATTCCAGACGCCGATCCTGACCGCCTCGTCGCCCGAAGGCGCGCGCGATTACCTCGTTCCTTCGCGCGTCCATCCCGGCAAGTTCTACGCGCTCCCCCAGGCGCCGCAGATGTTCAAGCAGCTGCTGATGGTCGCGGGCTTCGACCGCTACTTTCAGATCGCGCCCTGCTTCCGCGACGAGGACGCGCGCGCCGACCGCTCGCCCGGCGAGTTCTACCAGCTCGATTTCGAGATGAGCTTCGTCACCCAGGACGACGTGTTCGCCGCGATCGAGCCGGTGCTGCACGGCATCTTCTGCGAGTTCGCCGATTTCGACGGCAAGGGGAGGACGGTGTCGCCGCTGCCGTTCCGCCGCATCCCGTACAAGGAGTCGATGCTGAGATACGGCAACGACAAGCCCGACCTGCGCAACCCGATCCTGATCTCGGACGTATCCGATCACTTCAAGAGCTCGGGCTTCGGCCGCTTCGCGTCGATCGTCGAGGGCGGCGACGTGGTGCGCGCGATCCCGGCGCCGGGCACGGCCGAGAGGAGCCGCAAGTTCTTCGACGACATGAACGCCTGGGCGCAGTCCGAAGGTTTCGCCGGGCTCGGCTACGCGACGCGCAAGGGCGGCGAGTTCGGCGGCCCGATCGCCAAGAACCATGGCGAGGCGGGCATGGCGGCCCTCGCCGACGCGCTCGGCCTCGGCCCCGACGACGGCGTGTTCTTCGCCGCCGGCAAGGTCGATGCCGCCGCGCGGCTCGCCGGGCTCGCGCGAACCCGCGTCGCCGAACAGCTCGGGCTGATCGACGCCCGGCGCTTCGAGTTCTGCTGGATCGTCGACTTCCCGATGTTCGAGTGGCACGAGGACGAGAAGAAGATCGACTTCAGCCACAACCCCTTCTCGATGCCGCAGGGCGAGTTGGAGGCGCTGGAGACGCGCGATCCGCTCGACATCCTCGCCTATCAGTACGACATCGTGTGCAACGGCATCGAGCTGTCGAGCGGCGCGATCCGCAACCATCGCCCCGAGATCATGTACAAGGCGTTCGAGATCGCCGGCTACACCCAGGCGGAAGTGGACACCAACTTCTCCGGCATGATCAACGCCTTCAAATATGGCGCGCCGCCGCACGGCGGCTCGGCGCCCGGGATCGACCGGATCGTGATGCTGCTGGCCGACGAGCCCAACATCCGCGAGGTGGTGCTGTTCCCGATGAACCAGAAGGCCGAGGACCTGATGATGAACGCGCCGTCGCCGGTCACGCCGAAACAGCTGCGCGAACTGAGCATCCGCGTGGTCGAGCCCGCCAAGCCATGACGGCTTCTATGTCGCCGTATCAAAAGGATTCTTTAACCGACGGCGCGGTAAAATAGTCTGATGGAGAGGGCGAAGATCTGCACCGGGTGTCGCGAGGGCAACGGCTTCGACGTCGCCTTCTCGATGGCGTTCCAGCCGATCGTGGATGTCCGCGACGGCACGCCCTACGCCTATGAGGCGCTGGTGCGCGGCCCGAACGGCGAAGGCGCGGCGACGGTGCTGGCCCAGCTCAACGACTCGAACCGCTACGCCTTCGATCAGGCATGCCGCGTCAAGGCGATCGAGACTGCGATGGTGGCGGGACTCACCGATGGCGACGCGCGCCTCTCGATCAACTTCCTCCCCAATTCGGTCTATTCGCCCGTCGCCTGCATCCAGACGACGCTGCGCACCGCCGCCGCCAACGCGATGCCGCTCGACCGGCTGATCTTCGAGTTCACCGAGGGCGAGGAGATCCTGTCGCCTGCGCATGTCGAAAGCATCATCGAAACCTACAAACGGATGGGCTTCGCGGTGGGGATCGACGATTTCGGCGCGGGCCATGCCGGGCTCGACCTGTTCGCGCGCTTCGTGCCCGATCTGGTCAAGATCGACATGGAGCTGATCCGCGGCATCGACCGCGATGCGCGCCGGCGCGCGATCGTGCGCGGCATCGTCCAGATCTGCGCCGACCTGGATACTTTGGTGATCGCCGAGGGGATCGAGACCGAAGGTGAAGCGTGCACCCTGCGGCACTTGGGCGTGCGCTATCATCAGGGCTATCTCTATGCGCGGCCCGCGTTCGAGCGGCTGCCCGCGATCGACTACGCGCCGGCGTCCATCGGCGCGGGATAGGCGATCGCGGCGACCTCCCATCGCCGGGTGCCGGCGGGCAGCGCGACAATGCGCACGTCGCCCACCGCCGCGCCGCGCAGCGCGCGCGCGAGCGGCGCGCTCCAGCTGATCCGCCCAGCCGAGGCATCGGCCTCGTCCTCGCCGACCAAAGTCAGGACGCGCGCGGCATCCTCCTCGTCGACGATCGTCACCGTCGCGCCGAACCATGCGCGCGAGCGATCGTCCTGCCGCGCGGGATCGACGATCCGCACCGCCTTCATCCGGCGCGCGAGGTGCGACAGCTCGCGATCGATCTCGCGCAGGCGCATGCGGCCGTAGATATAGTCGCCATTCTCCGACCGATCGCCATTGCCCGCCGCCCACGATATCGTTTCGACCAGCTTCGGCCGCTCGTCGGAGAAAAGCTGCTCATAGCGGGTGCGCATCGCGGCGAAGCCCGCGGGGCTGATCGGCGAGTCCCCGCCCGCGCTCATCCCGCGCCGGTCTTGCCGAGGTAGAAGGACAGGCGGTCCTTCTCCGGCGTATGCGCGCGATCCGGGTTGAACAGGTCGTAGACCACCGCGTTCTCGAGCACCTTCTGCACATAAGCGCGCGTCTCGGCGAGCGGGATCGCCTCGATCCAGTCGATCACGTCGACCTGCGGCGAGCGGGGATCGCCGTTCGCGCGGATGAAGCGGTTCACGTTGCCCGGCCCGGCATTGTAGGCCGCCACCGCGAGCACGTAATTGCCGCCATAGGAGGTCAGCAGCCGATCGAAGAAGCTCGATCCGATCAGGACGTTATAGCCGATATCGTCGATCAGCCGCCGCGGCTCCCACGGCAGGCCGAGCTTGCCCGCCTGCTCGCGCGCGGTGGGGTTCATCAGCTGCATCAGCCCGTGCGCGCCGGCGGGGCTCAGCGCCTCGCGATCGAACTGGCTCTCCTGGCGCGTGATCGCGTGGATCATCGTCCAATGCGATGCCATCGCCGGGGGCACGGGCACCTGCGGGAAGCCGACGCGGATCGGATCGCGCGTACCCGAGACGCGCGCCTGGCGCGACAGGATCACGCCCAGATCGGGACGCGCGAGCGCGCGCGCGAGCTCGCCCGCGAGCACGTGATCGGTGTCGCTCTTCGCGTTGAGCGCGATCTCGCGCACGAACTGGGTCTGCTCCTGCCACTGGCGCTGCTGCCCGAGCAGCCGGGCGGCGCGCACCACCTCGCTCTGGTCGAACGCGGCGCGCACCTCGGGGGAGATTGCGGGCGCGGGAGGATCGGGCGGAACGGCGATCGTGCGGCCCAGCCGCTCGACCGCGAGCTGGCCGTAGAATTGGTCGATGTTCGCCGCCGCGCGCGCATATTGCGTGTCGGCATCGGCGCGGTCGCCCGCCGCCTGCGCCGCGCGCCCCGCCCAATACAGGCCGCGCGCCTGGCTGCCGGGGGTCTGCGCCGACGCCGCGTAGAGCGCGAACATCCGCTCGGCGTCGCGCGGCCGGCCGAGCGTCTTGAGCGCATTGGTCGCGCCGAGCCAGATCAGGCTGGTGAAGGCGTCGCGCTCGGGCAGCGGGCGCTGGCTGATATCGGTGCCCGCCGCGAACGCACCCGGCGCAGCGACCGCGATCGCATAGGCGGTCTCCGCCTGGCCGTCGGTCGCCGCCGCGCGCGCGAAGGCGAGCAGCGTTTGCAGATAATGCTGCGCGTCGAGCGGCGGCGCGTCGAGCGTACGCGGCTGCGCCAGATAGGTGCGCGCCTGCGTCCATTGGCCGGTGTCGCGCAGCCATTGCGCGCGATCGACCACGAAGCCGGGGTCGCGATCCGCCTGCGGCCCGAGCGCGGCGGCGAGCAGCGCCGCGTCGGTGGCGCGCGTCTGGAGCGCGAGCCGCGCGGCGTAGATGGGATGGCGCCCGGGCGTGACCAAAGCGAGCTGGCGCGCGGCCGATGCGGTGGCGCCGCTCCACAGCAGCCGCTCCATCCGCTGATCCTGCTCGGCGGGGGTGAACTGGCCGGCGAAGCGCGCGGTGATCCGCCCCTCGTCGTCGGCCGAGAGCGCGCCCGCGGTCCACGCCGCCGCCGCCGCGTCGCGCGCCTCGCCGGTGCGGCCGACCGCCGCCAGCGCCTCGGCATGGCGCACGCGCCCTGCGGAGGTGACCGGGGGCAGCGCGGTGAAGAAGGCGACCAGTCGCGCGGGATCGGCCTGGTCGGGCCGGATCTGGCGCTCGGCGGCGCGGCGCAGCGCCATCTCGCCCGGCCAGCCGCGATGGACCGCGAGGAAGCGCGCATAATCCTCGAACGGCAGGCGGTCGCTCTGGCGCAGGCGATCCCACTCGTCGATCGCGGGCCACAGCGGATCGGTGCGCGGCGGAACGCCGGGCAGGGCCGGCGCGGGGCCGGCGGCGATCGGCGCCGGAACCGGATCCTGCGGCGCCAGCGTCGCGGCGGCGGCGCCGACCGCGAGCGCCAGCAGCAGCAAGGCGGGCGGCGCCGCCCGGCGCGCGATGCTGGACAGGATGGGGCCCGCATCCCTATCTGGCGCGCGGCCCGGCGCACGATCTTTGGTCATGCCCCGATATGGCGCACGGCCATGCAAAGGTGAAGGGAGCGGAGATGTTCAGCGGGTCGATCCCGGCGCTGGTCACGCCGATGCGCGACGACGCGATCGACGAGGCGGGGTTCCGCGACCTCGTCGACTGGCAGATCGCCGAGGGTTCCTCCGCGCTCGTCCCCTGCGGCACCACCGGCGAGGGCGCGACGATGTCGATCGCCGAGCATGATCGCGTGGTGGCGTTGTGCGTCGAGCAGGCGGCGGGGCGCGTGCCGGTGATCGCCGGCTGCGGATCGAACGACACCCGGGTCGCGCTCGCGCACATGCAGGCGGCGCAAGCCGCGGGCGCGGCGGCGGCGTTGGTGGTGCTGCCTTATTATAACCGGCCCAACCAGGAGGGGGTGATCGCGCACTTCACCTGGCTGGCCGAGCACTGCGCGCTGCCGATCGTGATCTACAACGTGCCCACGCGCACCGTCACCGACATCAGCGTCGCGGCGATGGCGGAGCTCGCCAAGCTGCCCTCGGTGATCGGCGTCAAGGATGCGAGCGGCAAGCTCGAGCGCGTGACGGGCCACCGCCTGGCGTGCGGGGCCGGTTTCTGCCAGCTTTCGGGCAATGACGACATGGCTTTGGGGTTCATGGCAATGGGGGGTGCCGGCTGCATCTCGGTCACCGCCAACGTCGCTCCGCGCCTGTGCGCCGATTTCCAGGCGGCGTGCCGCGACGCGCGCTGGAGCGACGCGCTCGCGTTGCAGGACCGGCTCTATCCGCTCCATGCCGCGCTGTTCGGCGACGCCTCGCCGGGCCCGGTCAAATATGCGCTGTCGCGCGTGCGCCCCGGCTGTTCAGCCGAGCTGCGGCTGCCGATGACGCCGCCCTCGCAGGCGAGCAGGGCGGCGGTCGACCGGGCCTTGGAGTGGGCGGGGCTGTAGCTGGATCGCGCGCTCCTGGGTCGCCACGAGGAACAAAGCCGTGCGAGAGTTGATCTTGAAGATGTCCATCTCGATCGACGGGTTCGTCAGTGACTTGGATGGCCGCAACGCGTGGATGTTTGGCGGCGATCAAACGGCAAAGGACTGGTCGGTAGAAACCATTTGGAACGCGGGCCTGCATATCATGGGAAGCCGGACCTTTCTTGCCATGGCCGCGTATTGGCCGACCTCGACCGATATGTTCGCTCCGCCGATGAACCAGATTCCCAAGGCTGTCTTTTCGCGACGGGAACAGTCGCTCCTAAAGAACGCAACCGCGAGGGCGATTGGTAACGCGACCAGCCCCGTCGCAGGTTCCAGGCAGCCTGCCGAGGCACAACCCGGGGCAGAAAGCTGGTCGGAAGCATATGTCGCGAGCGGAGACCTGTCGGACGAAATCGCGAAGCTGAAGGCGCAGGCGGGCAAGCCGATCATCGCCCACGGCGGAGCCAGCTTCGCCCGCAGCCTTGTCGCCAGGCGGCTGATCGACCGATACGTGCTGCTCGTACATCCGACGGCGCTCGGTGCCGGCCATTCGGTGTTTTCCGAACTTGCCGCGCCGCTGCGCCTCAAGCTGACAAGCTCACAGGCCTTTCCAGGCGGGGCGGTGGCGCAGACCTACCAAAACGCGTAAGCCGCTTGGCTCAGCCCGCGCCGGCGGCGACCCCGCTCTAGCAACCGCGCCTCCGATCCCTTAGGTCGCGCGCATGGCCCGTCCCCGCCCGCCGGAATTCGAGAAGAAGAAGGTCGTTGCCGAGAACCGGCGCGCGCGCTTCGAATATTTTCTCGAGGATTTCTACGAGGCGGGGATCGCGCTGACGGGCACCGAGGTCAAGTCGCTGCGCTTCGGCGAGGGCTCGATCGCCGAGGCCTATGCCGAGATCCGCGACGGGCAGGCGTGGCTGGTCAACGCCAACATCCCCGAATTCAGCCACGGCAACCGCCACAATCACGAGCCCAAGCGCCCGCGCAAGCTGCTGCTGCACGAGCGCGAGATCGAGAAGATGCACGTCGGCATCGGCCGCGAGGGCATGACGCTGATCCCGATGTCGGTCTATTTCAACGGGCGCGGGCGCGCGAAGGTCGAGCTCGCGCTGGCCAAGGGCAAGAAGCTCCACGACAAGCGCGAGACGGTCAAGCAGCGCGACTGGAAGCGCGATCAGCAGCGGCTGATGCGCGAGCGCGGATGAGGGGAGAGACGCCGTGCGCGCCGCCAGTTCCAGCCTGATGCCGATGCTGCCGCTGCCGCCCGCGCGCTGGGGCGGCAGCCTCGCGGCGGTCGTGGCGGTGCTGGCGGCGGCGACGCTGCTGCTCGGCTGGTGGCTGGCGGGCGGAGGGTTGCCCGGCGCCGCGCTGCTCGTGGTCGTGCTTGCCGTTGGCACCGTCATGGGCGCGCTGGCGGGGCGGCAGGGGGTCGCGAGCGCGCCGCCGTGCACCGATTGGGCGCTGCTCGACGCGGCGCTGGTCGAAGCCAACGACGCGACCGTCATCACCGATCGCCGGGGGAGCACGGTCTATCGCAGCCCGTCCTACGACGTCGCCTTCCCCGGCGCGCCCGCGCCGTCCGCCCTGCCGCTGAGCGATACCGACGCGGCGCGGCTGGCGGAGGCGGCACGCACCGCGCTGCGCGACGGACAGGCCGAGCTGCGCGAGCTCGCGCTGGGCAACGGGCATTTGACGGTGCTCGTGCGGCGCGGCGGGCGGCGCGAGGATCACCTCGTCTGGCGCTTCCGCCGCAGCGCGCCGCAAAGCCTGCTCCGGCTCGCGGTCGAGCTGATCGAGGGGGTTCCGGGCGAGCGGCTCGGCGCGGCGGGGGTGATGATGGTGCTGGCCGATCCCGACGGCCAGGTGATCGCCGCGAACCAGGTGTTCCGGTATCGCGCGCTCGGCCCCGACGCGTCCGACGCGGCGGGCGTCGATCTGCTCGATCTGCTCGACGCCACCGACGACGGAGCCGTGCGCCTCGTGCGCGAACCCGCCGAGATGCCGCCGCTGCGCGTGGTGCCCGTGCCCGTGGGCGACGATCCCGCCGACGGGCCGAGCGTGTTCCTCCTGCTCGACGAGGATCCCGAGGCGGTCACCGCAGCGGCGGCGCGCGGCGCGGCGACGATCCATCTTCACGGATTGCTGGCGATGCTGCCGCTCGGGCTGGCGCTGGTCGAGCGCGACGGGCGCTTCCTGTTCATGAACGATGCGTTTGGCCGCGCGGCTGCGATCGGTCCCGACGATGTCGTCGTCTATCCGAGCGACCTGGTGTGCGACGAGGACAAGCCGATCGTGTCGGACGCGGTGCGCCGCTTCGCCGCCGGGCGCGCGCTGCCGGGCGATCTCGCGATCCGGCTCAAGGGCCGTCCGGACGAGCCCGTGGCGCTCACCATCGCGAACGCCAAGGGGCTCGGCGACGCGGCGGTGCTGCTGAGCCTGCGCGACAATACCGAGGAATCGAAGCTCAAGCGTCAGGTCGCGCAGGCGACCAAGATGCAGGCGGTGGGCCAGCTCGCCGGCGGCGTGGCGCACGATTTCAACAACATCCTGACCGCGATCCTGGGCCATTGCGACCTCATGATGGTGCGCCACACCCCAGGCGACATCGATTATGACGACATCCAGCAGATCAAGCACAATTCCAACCGCGCGGCCTCGCTCACCCGCCAGCTGCTCGCCTTCTCGCGCCAGCAGACGCTGCGCCCGCAGATCCTGCAGCT
>CAXUGZ010000044.1:0-8753 GCA_964250685.1 uncultured Sphingomonadaceae bacterium | reverse complement strand
TCGCAGATGGCGGCGGTGGCCCCGGGTGGCGCGCCGCCGAGCTTCGCGGATCTTGCCGCCAAGCTCCAGCCGGCGGTGGTCAACATCTCGACCACGCAGAAAGTGCAGGTCCAGCGCCCGCAGAACCCGTTCTCGGGCACGCCGTTCGAGGATTTCTTCCGCCAGTTCAACGGCGGCGGCGGTGGCGGCGCGGGCGGGACCGACGACAACGGCCAGCCCGTGACGCGCGAGGCGATGTCGCTCGGGTCGGGCTTCATCATCTCGGCCGACGGCTACATCGTTACCAACAACCACGTCATCTCGGGCGTGCCGACCGAACAGGGCAAGGTCACCGTCTCGTCGATCACGGTCACCTTGCCCGATCGCAAGGAATATAAGGCGACCGTTGTCGGCAAGGACGCCACCGCCGATCTGGCAGTGCTCAAGATCGACGCGCGCAACCTGCCGTTCGTCCAGTTCGGCGATTCGACGCACACGCGCGTGGGCGATTGGGTGCTCGCGATCGGCAATCCGTTCGCGCTGGGCGGCACGGTCACCGCGGGCATCGTCTCGGCGATCCACCGCTCGATCAGCCCCAATGGCGGCGCGTATGATCGCTACATCCAGACCGATGCGGCGATCAACCAGGGCAATTCGGGCGGCCCGATGTTCGATCTGAACGGCAACGTCGTCGGCATCAACACCGCGATCTTCTCGCCCACGGGCGGCAATGTCGGCATCGGCTTCGCCATCCCCGCCGAACAGGCGCGCCCGGTGGTGATGTCGCTGATGAAGGGCGAGCGCGTGCATCGCGGCTATCTCGGCGTCGCGATCCAGCAGCTCAGCGACGACATCGCCGCCTCGCTCAACCTGCCCAAGGATCGCGGCGAGATCGTCGCGCGCGTCGAGCCCGGCCAGGCCGCCGCGCGCGCGGGCGTGCAGCAGGGCGACGTGATCGTGCGCGTCGCGGGGCAGGAGGTCACGCCCGACAACACGCTCTCCTACATCGTCGCGCGCCAGCCGGTCGGCGCGCGCGTGCCGATCGATCTCGTCCGCAACGGCAAGGCGATGACGGTCACCGCGACGCTGACCGAGCGGCCGACCGAGGAGCAGCTCGCCGCGACCGACGACCAGGACGACAACGCGCCCGCCGCGCCGGGCGGATCGACCGCGCCGCAGTCGCTGCGCGCGACGCTCGGCGTCTCGCTGCAGACGCTGACGGCCGGCCTGTCGCAGCAGCTCGGCGTCACCGGCGGGGTGCATGGCGTGGTCGTGACCGCGGTCGATCCGTCGAGCGACGCCGCGGCCAAGGGGCTCCAGCCGCGCGACATCATCCTCGCGATCGCACAGCACCCGGTGGCGAACACCGCCGAGGCGGCGGCGGCGGTGGACGCGGCCAAGAAGGCGGGGTTCAAGACCGTGCTGCTGCTCGTCCAGCGCGGCAACCGCCCGGCGACCTATCTCGGGGTGGATCTGGTCGGCAAGTGAGCCGCGTCGGGCCCCTCGAGCGTGATGATCTTATGGATATCCGCTCATCCTGAGGAGGGGCTGAGCTTGTCGAAGCCCCGTCTCGAAGGACGTGTGCTCGGGCCGTCCTTCGAGACGCCATTTCGACGGGCTCAATGGCTCCTCAGGATGAGCGGAATGGTTCAGACGCGAACCCAACTCCGTTCGTGTCCGGCGCAGCCGAGACACGCCGCGCCGTCGCCCGCATCGGCGGGCGACGGTCAGGCCCGGCAGGCCTGCATCGCGCGCGGCTCGGGGCGAGGGCCGGTGGCGGCGAACAGCGTGAGGTAGCCGCCCGCCTGCGGCATCTGCGTGCGCGCGACGCGGGTATAGCCCGCGCGCGCGAACTCACAGTCGAGCAAGGCGGGCGGGGTGCCGTGGTCCTGCGTCGGCCGGTCGGCATCGACCACCACCACCAGCCCGCCCGCCGCCAGCGCCGGCCGCAGCCGCCACAGGAACTCGTAGGGCTCGGCGATCTCGTGATACATGTGGATCAGGAAGATGCGGTCGAAGCTGCCCGGCGGCAGCCCCGGATCGTTGGGCCGGCCGAGCTTGACCGAGACCGTGTCGAGCCGCTCGCGATAGATGCGGTCCGCCAGCCGGTCGCGATAGGCGGGGACGATATCCTCGGCGAGCACGCGCCCGTGCGGCCCCACCTTCGCCGCGAGGTGGATGGTGTAATAGCCCTCGCCCGCGCCGATATCGGCGACGGTCATTCCGGGCCTGACGCCCGCCGCCGCCAGCACCGCGCCCGCCTCGCCCTTGCGCTCGCGATCGGGCTCGGTCGACCAGCTAGGCGACACCACCGGCGCTACCGGCCGCGCGGCGCGGGGAAAGCCCGCGGCGGTGCGGCCCGCATCGTCGGCGCGCGCGGCGTGGCCGCACGCCGCGAGCATCAGCGCGATGCCGATCGCCGCACGCCTCACTCGACGTCCTCCACCTCGACCGTCTCGCCCGTCACGCGCTGCGACAGGGCCGCCGCCATGAAGCGGTCGAGATCGCCGTCGAGCACGTCGGACGGCGCGGTCGAGGTCATGCCCGTGCGCAGGTCCTTCACCAGCTGGTAGGGCTGGAGCACGTAGCTCCTGATCTGGTGTCCCCAGCCGATATCGGTCTTGCTCGCGGCGGTGGCGCTGGCTTCGGCCTCGCGCTTGCGCAGTTCCTCCTCGTAGAGGCGCGCCTTCAACTGCTTCATCGCCTCGGCCTTGTTCTTGTGCTGCGAACGCTGGTTCTGGCACTGGACGACGATGTTGGTGGGCAGGTGCGTGATGCGCACCGCCGAATCGGTGGTGTTGATGTGCTGCCCCCCCGCGCCCGACGCGCGATAGGTGTCGATGCGCAGATCGCTCTCGTTGACGACGATGTCGATATCGTCGTCGACCTCGGGATAGACCCAGACGCTGGCGAAGCTGGTGTGGCGGCGTGCATTGCTGTCGTAAGGACTGATCCGCACGAGCCGATGCACACCGCTCTCGGTCTTGGCATAGCCGTAGGCGTTCTCGCCCTTGAGCAGCAGCGTGGCCGATTTGATCCCCGCCTGCTCGCCCGAATGGTGGTCGATCAGCTCGACTTTCATGCCGCGCCGCTCGGCCCAGCGCGTATACATGCGCTGGAGCATCTCCGCCCAATCCTGGCTCTCGGTGCCGCCCGCGCCGGCATTGACCTCGACATAGGAATTGTTGGCGTCGGCCTCGCCCGCGAGCAGCGCGCGCACCTTGTCCTGCTCGGCGCGCGCGGCCAGCTCGGCCAGCGCGCGCACGCCGTCGTCGAGCAGCGCGGCGTCGCCCTCGCCCTCGGCCATGTCCATCAGCTCGACCGTGTCGTCGCGCTCGCGCTGGATCGCGGTCACCGCCGCGACCGCCTCGTCGAGCCGGCGGCGCTCCTGCATCACCGCCTGCGCCTGCTTGGGATCGTCCCACAGCTTCGCATCCTCGACGCGCGCGTTCAATTCGTCGAGCCGGCGCAGCGCGCGCTCCCAGTCGAGGAAGCGGCGGACCAGCGCCAAGGCGGCGTCGATCTGGTCGATATGGGCTTGCGCCTCGGCGCGCATTGAACGGACCTTTTCTTGTCCCGCTCGTGTCGAGCGAAGTCGAGACACGCTGGCAGGTGCAACGTCCCTCGACTTCGCTCGGGACGAACGGATGGGTGGCCCTACCTAGTAGATGCCCCCCGTCGACTGCAAGAAATCGCTGTCGTTGCGGATCCCGGCGCGTTTGGCCGGTGCCGCGTGCGCAAGATCGGGGCGGTTGAGCGCGCGGCGGGGCTCGCTCTCGGGCTTGAACGCCTCCCAGATCACCGCCGCCTTGGGATCGCCCTCGTTCGGCCACGCGCCGAAGATCTTGCGCCCCGATCGGCGGTCGATCGTCACCATGCGGATGCCGGGAGCGGCCTTGAACGGCACCACCGGCATGTCCTTCATCGCCACCGCCGCGAACTGGCGGAACACCGGCGCGGCGATCGTCCCGCCCTGCGCATAGCCGCCGAGCGGACGCGGATGATCGTAGCCGAGATAGACCCCGCCGACGAGATCGGGCGAGCCGCCGACGAACCATACGCTGGTCGGCCCCGAATTGGTGCCGGTCTTGCCGAACAGCGGGCGGCCGAGATCGCGCAGCACGGTGGCGGTGCCGCGCTGGACCACGCCCTCCATGATGTGCACCATCTGATAGGCGGTCATCGGATCGATCACCTGGCGGCTGCGCGGGCGCGGGCGCGGCATCGCCCCCCCCTTGCCGTCATTGGCGTTCCAGTCGGGCGCGTTGCAGCCCTCGCAGGGCCGCGCGTCGGCGCGCCAGATGACCTTGCCGTGGCGGTCCTGGACATAGTCGATCAGCGTCGGCTTGAGCGCGCGGCCCTGGTTGGCGAGCATGGCGTAGGCGTTGACCATGCGCAGCACGGTGGTGTCGCCCGCGCCGAGCGAATAGGCGATGTAGGGCGGATAGTCGCCGACCCCGAACGCCTTGGCGGTCGCCACCACCTTGTCCATCCCCGCGGTGCTGGCGGCGCGCACCGTCATCAGGTTGCGCGATTGCTCGACCCCCCAGCGCATCGTCTGCGGCCCGGCATAGCCGCCCGAGAAGTTGCGGAAGCATTTGGTGCCGAGCTCGCGCGTCTGGAACACGCAGAACGGGCCGTCGACCAGGATCGAGGCGGGGGTCAGCCCGCTGTCGAGCGCGGCCATGTAGACGAACGGCTTGAACGAGGAGCCGGGCTGGCGCAGCGCCTGCGTCGCGCGGTTGAACGGCTCGTGGCTGTCGAAGCCGCCCTGCATCGCCACCACCTGGTTCTCCGCCGCCATGCCGCCCGAGATTACGGGGATCGAGCGCAGCGCCCAGCCATTGCCCGCGGGCGCCACGGTGACGACGTCGCCCGCGTGCAGGAAATCGAACGCGCGCCCGCCGACGCCGCGCTTCGGCCCCGCCGCGCCCCACGGATAGAGTGCCGCGCGGCTGCCGTCGGCGAAGCCCAGCTCCGCGCGCTCGCGGTCGCGCGACAGGATCAGCGCGATGCGCCAATTGGCATAGCCCGCGCCGCCCCTGAACCGCGCGAGCCGCTCCGGCCAGCCCTCGCCGGGGTCGAGCCGGCCGAGCCGCCCGCGCCAGCCGCCGCCCGCTTCGAACCGCACCAGCCCGTCGCGCAGCGCCTGCTCCATCGCCTTCTGCGCCGCCGGATCGAGCGAGCTTCGCACCCACAGGCCGCCGGCATAGACGCTGTTCGCCCCGTCGCCGATGTCGGCGCCGTATTGGGCCATCAGCTCGCGCCGCACCTCCTCCATATAATAGCCCTCGAACGGCTTCTCGGCGTCGCGCCGCGCGTCCGAGCGCGCGACCGTGCCGAGCGGGGCGGCGTCCGCGGCGGCTTCCTCGGCAGGGGTGATGTAGCCGTTGGCGCGCATCTCGCGCAGCACATAGGCGCGCCGCTCGAGCGCGCGCTCGGGGTGGCGGGCGGGATCGTAATTGGCGGGCGCCTTGGGGAGCGTCGCCAGATAGGCGAGGCGCGGCAGGTCGAGCTCGTTCACGTCCTTGCCGAAATAGGCGCGCGACGCCGCCTCGACGCCATAGGCGTTGCGGCCGAGGAAGATCTGGTTGAGGTACAGTTCGAGGATCTGCCGCTTGGACATCGCACGCTCGATCCGGACCGCCAGCGCCGCCTCGCGGATCTTGCGCGTGGGCGAATATTCGTTGCCGATCAGCAGGTTCTTGGCGACCTGCTGGGTGATCGTCGATCCGCCGCGCGCGCGCTCGCCCGATCCGGTCTTCCGCGCATAATCGAAGATGGCGTAGAGGAACGATCGCGGGTCGACGCCGTGATGGCGGAAGAAGTCCTTGTCCTCGGCGGAGATGAACGCCTGGATCAGCCGGGGCGGGAATTCCTCGTAGGCGAGCTCGACGCGGCGCTCGCGCGCGAAGCTGTAGACGGGCGTGCCGTCGATCGCGCGGACGTTAGTGGGCAGCGGCGGCTCGTAGCTCAGCAGTGCCTCGGCCGAGGGCAGGCCGCGCAGGAAGAGCAGCCAGAACAAAGCATATAGCAGGATCAGCGCGCCGACCGCGGCAAGCCCCCAGCGCGCCCAACGATTGCCGAGCAGGCGGCCGGGCGAACGCGGACGAAGGGGGAGCGCAAGCTTCACCGGGGCTCATCTAGATCAGCCGCGCGCGCTCGGCCATGGAAATGGTTCACCCCGTGCCCTTCGTCACCCCGGTCTTGTTCCGGGGTCCACCGAGCCGCGCAAGCTGATGTCGATGCTCGCGCGTAACCATGGATTCCGGAACAAGTCCGGGGTGACGCTCTGGCGGATCATTGTGCATCCTCCCTGTCCCGCGCCTTCGCCAGCTCGCGCGCGAAATGCGCCTCCACCGCGCGGCGCACGCCGAGCGCGATCTTGTGGCGATACGTCTCCGAGGTAAGCAAGGCGAGATCGTCGGCGTTGGAGATATAGCCCGTCTCGAGCAGCACCGACGGCACGTCGGGCGCCTTGAGCACCATCAGCCCGGCGAATTTGTGGAAGGTCGGCTTGAGCCCGATCAGCGGCGCCAGTTCGCGCTGGAGCAGCGTGGCGAAGGCCGAGGAGGTGTTCATCGTCTCGCGCTGCGCCAGATCGATCAGGATCGAGGAGACGTCGCTCGACGCGCCCGACAGGTCGACCCCGTTGATCACGTCCGACTTGTTCTCGCGCGCCGCGAGCGCCGCCGCCACCCGGTCCGATGAGGTGTCGGACAGCGTGTAGATGCTCGCCCCCCGCGCCCACGGGTTGGGCGCGCTGTCGCAGTGGATCGAGATGAACAGGTCGGCATGGAGAGCGCGCGCGATCTCGCGCCGCTCGGCGAGCACGAGGAAGCGGTCGTCGAATCGCGTCAGCGCGACGCGCACCTCGCCGCCGTCGAGGAGTTCGTCGCGCACGTCCCTGGCGATCGCCAGCGCGATGGTCTTCTCGTGCTCGACATGGTCGGCGGAGGAGGAGCCGGGATCGTGTCCGCCATGGCCGGCATCGATCACCACCAGCGGCCGGTCGCCCCGGCGCGGGCCCTGGACGCGCGGCAGCCTGATCGGCGCGGGGCGCGGCGGGATCGCGGCGGTGGCGCGGTTGGGCGGCGCCGCCGCGCGCGCCGCCCCGGCGGCGATCAGCACGGCAGCCAGGGCGACGAGGAACCGCACGCGGGCTTCCTATCGCATCGGTTCGCTCGAGGGAATCCGCCCCGGGCGCGGTTTCACCCGCGCTTGCCGCACCCCCGCGCAGATGCTACGCACCTCCGGTCTGATCGGGGCGGGTCGTATTTCCGTCCCTCGGTCCACGCCGGCGCGTTGCTCGCGGCCGGTGAACCAGGTTGAAGCTGCATGCGCCATTTTCCCCTTGTCCCACGTCAGGCCGCGCAAGTGCGCGGCGCGCGGGCTCGGGGCTCCGCCGGACCGACACGCGATCCGGCTGGCGATGCAGCAGAGGCACTTTCCAGCATCGTCGGGGAAAGCGGCGCGCGTCCATACGTGCTGCCGGCACCCCTTCTTTTTAGCGCCCCGTGCCGTTCGCCGGCATGTCGGAGCGCCCGGAGACCAATGAATGTCCATGCGCATGTTGATCGACGCGCGCCACCGGGAGGAAACCCGCGTGGCCGTCGTCAAGGGAAACCGGATCGAGGAGTTTGACTTCGAATCGGAAGAGCACAAGCAACTCAAAGGCAATATCTATCTCGCCAAGGTAACCAGGGTCGAGCCGTCGCTGCAGGCGGCGTTCATCGATTATGGCGGCAATCGCCACGGCTTCCTCGCCTTTTCCGAGATCCACCCCGATTATTATCAGATCCCCAAGGAGGATCGCGAGGCGCTGCTGCGCGAAGAGGCCGAGCACGACGCCGAGGAAGAGGCGCTGCGCGGGCGCGATCAGGACGACGATGACGACGACGATGCCGAGGCGGTAGAGCGGCTGGACGACCATCGAGGTCGCGAGACGCTCGACGCGGCCGAGGATTATGACGGCGACCAGGAGGAGGGCGGGGCGCCCGCGCCCGCGCCGACCGCAACCGGCGGCGACGATCCCGGCGTCGAGTCGCTGCGCCAGCGGCGGATGAACCTGCGCCGCCGCTACAAGATCCAGGACGTGATCCGCCGGCGCCAGGTGCTGCTCGTGCAGGTCGTGAAGGAGGAGCGCGGCAACAAGGGCGCGGCGCTCACCACCTATCTGAGCCTCGCCGGCCGTTATTGCGTGCTGATGCCGAACACCAGCCACGGCGGGGGGATCAGCCGCAAGATCAGCAACGGCGCCGATCGCAAGCGGCTGAAGTCGATCCTCGCCGATCTCAACCTGCCGCGCACGATGGGCTGCATCGTGCGCACCGCCGGGCTCCAGCGGACCCGGATCGAGATCAGGCGCGACTTCGACTATCTCGCGCGGCTGTGGGACGAGATCCGCGAAAAGACGCTGGGGTCGTCCGCGCCCGCCGAGATCTACCGCGACAGCGACCTGGTGAAGCGCGCGATCCGCGACATCTACAACAAGGACATCGACGAGGTGATCGTCGAGGGCGAGGAAGGGTATCGCGCCGCGCGCACCTTCATGAAGCTGCTCATGCCGAGCCACGCCCGGAAGATCGTGCCCTATTCGGACGCGACCCCCTTGTTCCAGCGCCACGGCGTCGAGGACCAGCTCGCGGCGATGTACCAGCCGGTCGTGCAGCTCAAGTCGGGCGGCTATATCGTCATCAACCCGACCGAGGCCCTGGTGTCGATCGACATCAACTCGGGCCGCTCGACGCGCGAGCACAATATCGAGCAGACCG
>CAXUGZ010000043.1:0-8833 GCA_964250685.1 uncultured Sphingomonadaceae bacterium | reverse complement strand
GCCAGCTGCTCGCCTTCTCGCGCCAGCAGACGCTGCGCCCGCAGATCCTGCAGCTGCCCGACATAATCTCCGAGGTTTCCAACCTGCTGCGCCGGCTGCTCGGCGAGACTGTGCGGCTGGAGGTCAAGCACGGGCGCAACCTGGGGCTGGTGCGCGCCGATCCGGGCCAGCTCGAGCAGGTGATCGTCAACCTGTCGGTCAATGCGCGCGACGCGATGCCGGGCGGGGGCACGCTCACGCTGCAGACCTATTCGGTCAGCGCATCCGAGGTGCGGCGGATGCGCAGCGACATCCTGCCCGTCGCCGAATACACCGCGCTCAAGGTGTCCGACACGGGCTGCGGCATCCCGGAAGAGCATCTCGGCAAGATCTTCGAGCCCTTCTTCACCACCAAGGAGGTGGGCAAGGGCACCGGCCTGGGGCTGTCCACCGTCTACGGCATCGTCAAGCAGACCGACGGCTGGATCTTCGCCGAATCCGAGCTGGGGCGCGGCACCAGCTTCGTCATCTACCTGCCCGTCAATCTCGCCGGCGCGCTCCCCGAGCCGGCCTTGCCCAAGCCCGCCGAGCCCGAGAAGGAGACCTGGGGCACGGGCACGATCCTGCTCGTGGAGGACGAAGCGACGGTACGCGCGGTGGCCGAGCGCGCGCTCACCCGCCAGGGCTATCGCGTGCGCGTCGCGACCAACGGCGAGGAGGCGCTCGCGCTGCTCGAGGAGCATGAGGCGGTCGATCTGCTCATCTCGGACGTGGTGATGCCGCTGATGGACGGGCCGACGCTCGTCCGCGCCGCGCGCGCGCGGTTCCCCGATCTGCGGATCCTGTTCATGTCGGGCTATGCCGAGGAGCAGCTGCGCAAGTCGATCGACATCGATCGCGTGTCGTTCCTCGCCAAGCCCTTCTCGATGCAGCAGCTCGGCCAGGCGACGCGCGACGCGCTGCTCGCGCCGAACGCCTGAGCCCGGTAGAGTTCCCGACCGCATGCGCTCGGGGGCTCGGTTCGCCATGCCGCGCCCGAGCGCCAGGCGGCCGGGGTCACAGCGGGGTCGCTATGCGTCCTTCTCTTCCAGGCTCCAGGCGCTGTCGGCATAGCGTTCGGCCATGTGGAAGTGCGCCTCGCGTGCCGCAACGCTCGAGGCCTCGGCAGATGCCGAACGCTCCTCGGCCTCGCGCGCACGGAAATGATCGATCGATTGCTGTCGGGTCATCGGGCTCCTCCTGTGGGGTCGGCACCTATTCTGCGCAAATGTCGCGTCCGTCGCGAACCTAGATCAGGTCGCGGGCGGATGACGCGCCCGCTTCCTCGCGCGCGGCGATGCGCCTATGTCCGGGCGATGGCCGGCTTGCTGACCCTCGACACGCATCCCGCCTTCCTCACGGCGGCGGAATGGGAGGCGCATCTGCGCCGCGACCGCCGCCGCTCCGAGCACACCATCCGCGCCTATGGCGCCACCGCGCGCCGGCTGGTCGCCTTCCTCGGCCGGCACCGCGCCGCCGCGATCGACGCGGGCGCGCTCGCCACTGCGGACGCCGCCGAGCTGCGCGCCTATCTCGCCGCGCGGCGGGGGGACGGGATCGGCAACGCCTCGGCCGCGCGCGAGCTGTCTGCGGTGCGCGGGTTCCTCGGCTTCGTCGCGAAGGGGGAAAGCGCGCCCGCGCCGCCCCGGCTGCGCGGGCCGCGCGTCAAGCGCGGCGCGCCGCGCCCGGTCAGCCCGCGCGAGGCGATCGCGATCGCCGACGATGCGGAGGACGAGGGCGCCGTGCCGTGGATCGGGCTGCGCGACAAGGCGGTGCTGCTGTTGCTCTACGGCGCGGGGCTGCGCATCGGTGAGGCGATCGCGCTCACCGGCGCGGCATTGCCGCTGGGCGAGACGCTGGTGGTGACGGGCAAGCGCGCCAAGACGCGCATGGTGCCGCTTCTGGCGCCCGTGCGCGCGGCGATCGAGACCTATCTCGGCGCGAGCCCCTGGGGCGTGTCGCGCGATCTGCCGCTGTTCCGGGGCGCGCGGGGCGGGCCGCTCTCGCCCGACATCATCCGGCGCGCGGTGCGTGCGGCGCGCGCGCGTCTCGGCCTCGGCGACCGTACCACCCCGCACGCGCTGCGCCACAGCTTCGCGACGCACCTACTCGCGCGCGGCGCCGATCTGCGCTCGCTGCAGGAGCTGCTGGGCCATGCCAGCCTGTCCTCGACGCAGGTCTATACCGCGGTCGACGCGGCGCACCTGCTCGACGTGTACCGCAACGCCCATCCGCGCGCATAGGCGCGCTCAGCTCCCGTCCGCTCCCCCGGAGCCGCTGACGCCGCGATCGGTCCACGAGATATGGATGCGCACCCACGAGCCGACGAGCGGCTTGCCGCCGACACGCGGCGGGCGGACGAGGAACTGCCACGCCGCCTGGCGCATCGCGCGCGCCAGCCCCGAGCCGGCGGGCCCGTCGCCAAGCTCGCGGCAATTGTCGACATGGTATTTCTCCACCGTCTGGCACGCGATGTCGGCCCAGCTGCCCGCGGGCGCGCCATGCGGCAGATAGCCCGACAGCTCGGCATCGCTCGGCTCGCGATACCATTGGGCGGCATAGAGCTGGTCGCCGCCCGGGCCCCGGCCGGGGCCATAAGCCGCGCCGCTCGATCCGCCCGCGCCCCCGCCGTCCCCCGCCGCGGCGAGCTCGCCGCGATGCGACGGCAGCCGGGCGACGTCGGAGGCGGCGAAATCCGCCTTGCTGAGCGGGATGAGGTCCGACAGCGGCGCGGGCGGCGCGGTCGTGGGCTTGGGCTGCGCCTTGGCCGCGTGCGACGCCCCTCCGCTCGAGCGCTTGGCGCGGACGGGCGTGGGCGTGCCCGCGAGCCGCTGCGGCGGCGGCATCTGGATCGTGATGAGCCGGTTGATCGCATCGGGCACGCGCCACTGCGCGGGCGCCAGCCTCAGCAGCATCAGCAGGATGAGGATGTGCGCCGCAATCGTCAGCAGCACCCCGATCGCGCGACGCCGGAGCGCCGCGCGATCGGGGTCCGGCGAAGGCAGGGTGGACGCGCCAAGCATCGGCGGAGCGCCTACACAGCACGCCCGCGCGCCGCAATCGGCTCGCGGCGAACCGATCGACGCACTTGACCTCCCGCTATTCGGGCAGGAAGTCCGGGACCGACAGATAGCGCTCGCCGGTATCGTAGTTGAAGCCGAGGATGCGCGCGTCGGGCGCTTCCTTGAGCTTCTGCGCGATCGCCGCCAGCGTCGCGCCCGACGAGATGCCGACCAGCAGGCCCTCCTCGCGCGCGGAGCGGCGGGCCATCTCCTTGGCGTCGGCGGGATCGACCTGGATCACGCCGTCGAGCAGGTCGGTGTGGAGGTTGGCCGGCACGAAGCCCGCGCCGATGCCCTGGATCGGGTGCGGCCCCGGCTGCCCGCCCGAGATCACCGGCGAGAGCGACGGCTCGACCGCGAAGACCTGCAGGTGCGGCCATTCGCGCTTGAGCGCCTCGCCCGTGCCGGTAATGTGGCCGCCCGTGCCGACGCCCGTGATCAGCATGTCGAGCGGGGCGTCGGCGAAGTCGGTGAGGATCTCGCGCATCGTCTCGCGCTCGTGCACCGCGATGTTGGCGGGATTCTCGAACTGCTGCGGCATCCACGAGCCGGGGGTCGCGGCGACGATCTCCAGCGCGCGCTCGAGCGCGCCGCGCATCCCCTTCTCGCGCGGGGTAAGATCGAAGCTCGCGCCATAAGCCAGCATCAGGCGGCGGCGCTCGAGCGACATCGATTCGGGCATCACCAGCACGAGCTTGTAGCCCTTGACCGCCGCCACCATCGCCAGCCCGACCCCGGTATTGCCCGAGGTCGCCTCGACGATCGTGCCGCCCGGCGTGAGCTCGCCCGATTGCTCGGCCGCCTCGATCATTGCCAGCGCGATGCGGTCCTTGATCGATCCGCCGGGGTTCGACCGCTCGGACTTAATCCATACCTCGGCATCGCCGAACAGCCGCTGCATGCGGATGTGCGGCGTCTTGCCGATCGTTTCGAGCACCGTGTTGACCTTCATGCCGCCAGCTCCTTTCGGGGGATGTCTTCGAGCGCCTTGGGCGGCGCGAACGTGCGTGCGCGCGCCAGTTCGGGGAACAGGCGCGCCCACAGGATCGTCACGCCGATCGCGCCGACGCCGCCGAGCACCACCGCCGTCACCGGCCCGACCAACGCCGCGACCAGCCCCGATTCGGCCTCGCCCAGCTCGTTCGATCCCGAGATGAACAGCGCGGACACCGCGCCGACGCGGCCGCGCATCTCGTTGGGCGTCGAGAGTTGGATCAGCGACTGGCGGACATAGACCGAGAACATGTCCGCCGCGCCGAGCAGCGTGAGGCAGGCGAGCGACAAGGGCAGCGAGCGCGAGACGCCGAACACGATCGTCGCGGCGCCGAACATGCCGACCGCGACCAGCATCTTGATCCCCACCTGGTCGCGCAGCGGGCGGAACGAGAACCAGATCGCCATCGCCGCCGCGCCCACCGCCGGCGCCGCACGCAGATTGCCGAGCCCGGCGGCCCCGGTGCGCAGGATGTCGCGCGCATAGACGGGCAGCATCGCGGTCGCGCCGCCGAGCAGCACCGCGAACAGGTCGAGTGAGATCGCGCCGAGCACCAGCCGGTTGCGGCGCACATAGGCCAGGCCGTCGATCATCTGCCGCCACGGATTGGCGCCGCGATCGAGCATGGTCCGCGGAATCGGGCCGATCAGCATCAGCGCTCCCGCCGCCAGCACGAACAAACCCCCCGCGACCGCATAAGGCAGCCAGTGTGCCCCGGCATAAAGGTAGCCGCCGAGTGCGGGGCCGCCGATCGCGCCGACCTGCCACGCGATCGAGCTCGCCGCGATCGCGCGCGGCAGCACCTCGGCCGGCACCAGATTGGGGGCCAGCGCGCCGATCGCGGGATTGGCGAACGCGCGGCAGACGCCGAGCGTCGCCGCCACCACGTAGATCGGGGCGAGGCTGGTCGAACCCTGCCACGCGTTCAGCGCCAGTGCGCCCGCGCACGCCGCCTCCGCCAGCAGCACGATCCGGCCGATCCAGCGCCGGTCCAGCCGGTCCGCCGTCCAGCCGGTCACCAGCGTCAGCACCGCGAGCGGCAGGAACTGGACGAGGCCGATCATTCCAAGCTGGAACGCCGCCTGCTTGGGCGGCATCGTCCGCCGCGCGATGTCATAGACCTGCCACCCGATCACCACCACCATCGCGTTCTGGGCGATGGTCGTGGCGAAGCGCGCCATCCAGTAGCAGCGGAAGTCGCGGAAGCCGAAGGGAGAGCGCGCCATCGCCCCGCTCTAGGCGGAGCGGACGCCGCGCGGCAACCGCAGTCTGGCTTGGCGGCGCGCAACATCTCCCATCGCGGCGGCAGTCAGCCGCGGCAGAAGCGCAGCAGATCAGCGGTCAGACGGTCCTTCTCGGTCTGGTGCAATCCGTGCGGCGCGCCGTCATATTCGATCAGCGTGGACGAGGCGATGCCGCGCGCCGCGGCGCGCGCCGAGACGTCGATCGGAACGGTCTTGTCGGCGGTGCCGTGCACGATCAGCGTCGGCACGCGGAAGGCCGACAGATCGGGGCGGAAGTCGGTGCGCGCGAACGCGTCGACGCAGTCGAGCGTGCCCTTCAGCCCGGCCTGCATCCCGACCTGGACGAACGTGTCGAGCGTCTGCTGCGACACCGGGCGGGAGATATAGCCGACGCCGTAGAATTGCTGGGCGATCGCGGCGAGCGCCTTGGGACGCTCCTGTCGGAGCGGGTCCTTGATCTGCTCCTCGATCATCGCTTCGGGCACGCCGTCGGGATTGGTGTCGTCGCGCAGCATGTAGGGCACGACCGAGGCGATCAGTCCCGCCTGCGCGATGCCGCGGCCGCCATGGCGCGACATGTAGCGCGCGACCTCGCCCCCGCCCATCGAGAAGCCGATCAGGGTCGCGTCGGCGGCCCCCGTGGTTTCGATCACCTGCGCCAGATCGTCCGCCAGCGTGTCGTAGTCATAGCCGGAGAAGGGCTGGCCGGAGCGGCCGAAACCGCGCCGGTCGTAGAAGATCACGCGATAGCCCGCCTCGGCGAGCGCCATCGCCTGATCGTCCCACATGTCCGCCGACAGGGGCCAGCCGTGGAGCAGGATCACCGCGCGGCCCGACCCCCAATCCTTGACATAGAGATCAACCTGGTCGCGCGTCGTGACAATGGGCATCGCCGATCCTCCTCTGCTCTTGCCGCCGCTCAACGCGCCTGCCGTCTGAATGCGCCGCGCCGTTGACAAAAAGGGCGATCAGGCGGCGTTGACGCTGCCCTGCGCCCCGGGCTGGGCACCCTCCGCCTCGCCGCGCACGGGATTGCGGATCGCCGGCCGCAGCCGCGCGACGCTGCAGCAGCCCGCGACGACGGTCAGCCCCGCCGCGATCAGCGCGGGCGCGGCGGTGTTGCCGAGGCCGAGCGCGAGCAGCGCCGCCACCGCGGTCGCGCCCAGGGTCTGGCCGAGCAGGCGCGTGGTCGAGATCAGCCCGCCCGCCGAGGCGGCGCGCTCGCGCGGCGCGGATCCCACGATCAGCCGCGCATTGGGCGACAGGAACAGGCCGAATCCGCTGCCGCACAAGGCCATGCGCCAGGCGATATCGAAATAGCCGGCATGCTGGGGCAGGAACCCCAGCAGCAGCAGCGCGACGGTAGATAAGGTCATGCCGATCCCGCCCAACAGCCCCGCCGGATAGCGATCCGACAAGGCGCCCGCGGTCGGCGCCACGACCATCATCGTGAGCGGCCACGGCGCGATCATCGCGCCGACCTCCTTGGGGGAATAGCCCAGCCCGTGCTGCAGCCGGAACGGCAGCGACAGCGTGAGCAGCATGGCGGCGATGAACGCGAGCAATGCGCCCGAGGTGGACAGCGCCAGCACCGGGCGGCTGAGCAGGTCGACCGGAAGGATCGGCAGCGGCTCGCGCCGCTCGTGCCGCACCAGCAGCACCGCGAAGCCGATGCCGATCGCGACGATCGCCAGCGCCACCACCGGCGAGCTGCCGTGCACGACCGCCTCCAGCCCTGCGATGATCAGCCCGAAGGTCGCCATGCTGAGCATCGCTCCGGCGAGGTTGTAGCTGCCCGGGCGCGCGGGCACGTCGGGCAGCGCCGCCCAGCCGAGGACCAGCGACAGCAGCCCGAAGGGTGCTGCGGCGGCGAACACCCACGGCCATGGCGCCACGCTCAGGATCAGCCCGCCGACCGTCGGCGCCAGCGCGGCCGAGACCGATACCGTGACCGAATTGACGCCGAGGCCCCGGCCGAGATGCTTTTCGGGATAGATCAGGCGGATCAGCGCCGACATCACCGCCAGGGTCGCGCCCGCGCCCACCGCCTGCAGCACGCGCACCACCAGCAGGAACGGCAGGCTGCGCGCGAAGAAGCACAAGGCGGTCGCGACCGTGAAGAGGAGCTGTCCCGCCTGGTAGAGCCGCTTGAGCCCGACCCGGTCACCGAGCGCCGAGAGCGGCAGCAACGTCATCACCAGCGTGAGCTGATAGACGGTGACGACCAGCACCGCCGACGATCCGTCGACGTCAAGATCGCTCGCTAGCGTCGGCAGCGCGACGGTGGCGATCGCGCCGTCGATCACGGTCAACATGGTGCCGAGGCAGAGCGCCGCGACCGCAAGATAGAAGCGCGGCGGGAAGGGGCTTCCCGTCAGCCGGTTCGGCTCGATGCTGGCCTCCTGCGCGTTTCGAATGCTGGACAAGCGGGCCATTATGCCTAAATCGCGCCCGGTCAAAGGAGCTTGGGCATGGGATATCGGGTGGTGGTGGCGGGCGCGACCGGCAATGTCGGGCGCGAGATGCTCAACATCCTGGCCGAACGCGAGTTCCCGGCCGACGAGGTCGCGGCGCTCGCCTCCTCGCGCAGCCAGGGCGACGTGATCGATTTCGGCGAGAGCGGCGCCACGCTGACGGTCCGCAACATCGAGCATTTCGACTGGGCCGGCTGGGACATCGCGCTGTTCGCGATCGGATCGGAAGCGACCCGCAAATACGCGCCCGTAGCGGCTGCCGCCGGATGCACGGTGATCGACAATTCGTCGCTCTACCGCATGGACCCGGATGTGCCGCTGATCGTGCCCGAAGTGAACGCGCACGCGATCGACGGCTATCTGCGCAAGAACATCATCGCCAACCCTAACTGCTCGACCGCGCAGATGGTGGTGGCGCTGAAGCCGCTGCACGACGTCGCGCGGATCAGGCGGGTGGTGGTGTCGACCTATCAATCGGTGTCGGGCGCGGGCAAGATCGGGATGGACGAGCTGTTCGAGCAGAGCCGCAACATCTTCGTGGGCGATTCCGCCGAGCCGAAGAAGTTCACCAAGCAGATCGCGTTCAACGTCATCCCGCACATCGGCGACTTCCTCGACGACGGCTCGACCAGCGAGGAATGGAAGATGGTGGTCGAGACCAAGAAGATCCTCGATCCCAGGATCAAGGTCACCGCCACCTGCGTGCGCGTGCCCGTGTTCGTCGGCCATTCGGAGGCGATCAACGTCGAATTCGAGGAGGAGATCTCGGCCGCGCAGGCGCAGCGCATCCTGCGCGAGGCGCCCGGCGTGATGCTCGTCGACAAGCGCGAGGACGGCGGATACGTGACCCCAGTCGAATGCGTCGGTGAATACGCGACCTTCATCAGCCGCGTGCGCGAGGATTCGACCGTGGAGAACGGGTTGTCGCTGTGGTGCGTCAGCGACAATCTGCGCAAGGGGGCAGCGTTGAACGCGGTGCAGATCGCGGAATTGATCGGTGGGGCCACGTCGGCAATCACTGAGCGTATACTCAAGCTTTTT